>CAYJFR010000067.1:0-10508 GCA_964369335.1 uncultured Desulfovibrionaceae bacterium
AGGTACTTTTTTGTGCTGAGGGAAGAATATCACAACTCTTTTGCGAGCTGGATTTCTTTTCAAGCTGTGCAAGAATATCTCGAGCGCGTTGCACTACAGGCATGGGAACACCAGCAAGGCGCGCCACTTCTACGCCATAGCTACGGTCTGATGGGCCAGGCACAAGGCGGTGTAAGAAAAGTATTTCGCCGCCATGTTCGCAAATGGCAATGTTCATGGTGAAGACCGAGGGAAGTTGCGCTTCTAAGGCTGTAAGTTCGTGATAATGTGTGGCAAAAAGGGTGCGAATAGTGCCTTGACAGCGTTTAGTCAGCTCTTCTACCACAGCCCACGCCAGAGCAAGCCCGTCATAGGTGCTGGTTCCGCGACCGATTTCGTCTAAAATAACCAAACTTTTCTTGGTAGATTGGCGCAAAATACGCGCTGTTTCCATCATTTCCACCATAAAGGTACTTTGCCCAGCGGCCAAATTGTCCGAAGCTCCCACACGAGAAAAAATTCTGTCCACAACGCCCAACTGAGCATAACTTGCAGGTACATAGGAGCCCATATGCGCCAATAAGCAAATGATGGCTGTTTGACGTAAAACGGTAGATTTACCTGCCATATTAGGTCCAGTGAGTAGGCAAAGGCGGCGGCGTTCGTCCATAGTGAGGTCATTGGCGACAAAGTTTCCTGTGCCGATGATGGCTTCCACCACGGGATGACGCCCTTCACGAATAAGGAAATCTTGACTTTGATTGAGCTCTGGCGCTGTCCAATGATTTTGGCGTGCCACATGCGCCAAACCCTGCCAATAGTCTAACTGTGCTAATACATGGGCTATAAAGAGGATGCGGCTGCGTTGAGCGCTGATTTTTTCGCGTAAATCTTGAAAGAGGGCGTATTCAAGGTCTTTGCGCTTTTGCGCCGCTTGCATAATATGCTCTTCTAGCTCTTTTAAGGCGGCAGTGGTGAAGCGCTCTGCATTGGCAAGGGTTTGACGGCGCACAAAATGTTCTGGTGGTTCGCCTTGCTGTGCGGCGCGTGTGAGCTCAAAATAATAGCCGAACACGCGGTTATAGCCCAATTTCAATTTGCTCAAACCTGTACTTTCTTGTTCATGAGCCAGCATATCTTGCAACTTTTGCTCGCCATGTTCTGCCAAGTCGATAAGGCTGTCTAACTCTTTGTGATAGCCTACCTTAAAAAGCCCGCCCTCGGTAATGGTATTGGGGGGCGTTTCCACCAAGGAGGCATTGAGCAGGGCGGTGACGTCGTCGAGGCTGTCCCAATGGGCAAGCAGATGTGTCAAACTAGGTGGTAAGGTTTTACCTGTGCTCTCTTGTGTTTCAGCGTCTGAGCCAGAGCTTGGGGCAGCGTATTGTATGGCGGCGTGTACCGCAGGCAGTGCCAACAAAGAATTACGTAAAGCAAGATAGTCGCGCGGCGTGGCTCTTTGTAAATGTATACGCGTAGAAATGCGCTCAAGGTCAAAGACGTTTTTGAGCGCGTCACGGCTATGACGGCGCACGTCGTGTTGTTGATAAAAATATGTGACGGCGTCTTGATGTTTTGTAATGGTGTCCACTTCGCGCCAAGGATGACGAAGACGTTCTTCCAAAAGACGTCCGCCCATAGGGGTGAGGGTTTGGTCAAGCACATGCCACAATGTGCCAAGCCCTTTGCGTCCGTTGAGGCGCACAAAAATTTCTAAATTGCGTTCGGTGAGCTCATCTATAAGCAAATGCTTTTGCAAATCTAAAGGCGTGAATGGTTGTAAATGACGAATATCACAGCGTTGTACTTGGGTTAAGTACACCAATAAGGCGCCACAAGCCCGTGTGAGCTCGTCCTTATTTTGCAAGCCAAGGGCGGCGAGCTCTTGAACATTTTGCGCTTCGAGCAAGAGCCGCGTATTGTTGGTAAGGTCAAAATGACTGCGTGTGGCTACGCGCAGAAGTTGCACACCTTCCAATAAGAGATTAGTTGGGGCTTTTTCTGTATCTGGTAAAAGCAATTCACGCGGCGCCAGCTTTTGCACCCATTGCCACAATTCGGCTTTTTTGACACCGTGTATGCCTGACCAAAGTCCTGTGGAGGTGTCCACCCAAGCCAAAGCGCCTGTGGTGTTTTTACTACCATCTTGTTCTTGTATATACAAAGCTGCTAAATAGTTGTGACTTTTAGCGTCTAAATTGTCATCTTCAATGACGGTACCGGGGGTGATAACTTGTGTTACCTCGCGCTTCACAAGCCCTTTAGTGGCTTTGGCATCTTCTACTTGCTCGCACACCGCCACATGATAGCCTTGAGCTATAAGTTGAGAAATATAGTTTTTGGAAGCGTGCCAAGGTACTCCGCACATGGGCACAGGGGAGGGGCTGTCTTTATGGCGAGCTGTGAGCGTTATTTGTAAAGCTTTGGCCGCTGTAATGGCGTCTTCATAAAATAGCTCGTAAAAATCTCCCATGCGATAAAAGAGCAAACAATCTTTATATTCTGCTTTGATGCGTAGATACTGTTCAAACATGGGCGTTACTTTTTGAGGAGCGCTTTGGTTTGTAGTCTCGGATGTTGAGGAGCTTTTTTCCGTAGGGAGAATGGAGGGCTGTTTCATGGTGTGTGCTCTGGCTAAAAATATAGTGTGAAACTGGCACAGTACGTGCTCATTTTTTCAATAAAAAAGGAGGCAAATAATTTGCCCCCCTTTTGTAGAAATTCTTTGTTGCTGTGTAAAACAGCGGCTAGTTTGCCGTTGACAATGACGTATAGGGCTAAGAGAAATCTTCCGGTGTTGCGGATGTTTGTCTTTGCTTAGTTTCGTCTTTTTTCTCGTCCTTTTTTTCTTCTTCTTTGGTCTCTTCGTCTTTAGCTATTTCGACTTTACTTTCTTCTTTTTCTTCGTCTTTCTTTTCTTCTATGGCAAGAGTAGCTTTTTCTTCCTCTTCCTTAGTTTCTAAAGCCAATTCTTTGGCAGCATACTTTTCTTTCAACTCTTCTAACTCTTTTTCCAAAGAGCGTACGCGCCATGTTGCTTTCATACACCGAGCGGAAAGGCTCATTTTGTCCCATACGAGCACACAAACGGCAAGAAGGGCACCAAGCAAGAAAGCAGCCATCACTAAGAAGTAGAAAGGCAAAGCCAAGGATTCCATAGGAGGAATGAAGAAAAGGTTAAGTCGCAACGTCATATCTGCATCAAGTGCAGGCTGATTTTGGAAGAAGAAAATCATACTTATAAAGAAGATGAGTGCAAACAATAAGACTTTTAAATAACGCATTCCGTAGCCTCCTCACAGGTGGGAAAAGATTGTTCAAAAAGAGGTTTAAGCGCCGCATAACTAGCTTCAAGGTGTTCTGGTACCATACGTACTTCATCCATAACTGCCATAAAGGATGAGTCACCGTTCCAGCGAGGCACGAGATGAAAATGTAAATGTTCTCGAATGCCCGCTCCGGCGGCTTCACCAATATTTAAGCCTATGTTGATCCCTTGACAGTTAAATCGCTTTTGCAAAATAGCCGTACAACGTTGAAGAAAGTCCATCATTTCTGAAGTTTCTTCCACTGTAAGCGCCGTAAAATCCATAATATGCCTATACGGTGTTACCATAAGGTGCCCGTTATTATAAGGGAATTTGTTCATAATAACAAAGCAATGCTTTCCTCTGTGTAGGATAAGACGTTCAGCGTCCTCTTGAGTGTTTTTTGGCAAACAAAAAACGCACGAGTCTGGCTTAGGGCCAAGAATATAAGATAGACGCCAAGGTGCCCAAAGTACCTTCATATGGGGAATGCTCCTTATGTAATCAAGGTCTTTGTGTTCTATACAACTTTTACGGCGTATGAGCAAGCGTTGAATGGCTTTACACCACGGAAGTAAAAAAGCTCTTTATTGTGCTGAAAATATGCTTTATTGTTCTACATTATAGTATATTACGTGATTTATGCTTATTCTGAGCTTATGTTTATACCCTTATCCAAAGCAAGTTTTTTTGCAAGATTGTATTGCTCATCCCAAGAAGTGACTTTTCCGTCAAGTTTTGCGTCTTTTATATGGCGCATAATTTCACCCATTTGAGGCCCTGAGGGTATGCCTAAATCTATCAAATCTTTGCCGCGAAGATCTATTTTTTCTTGTCGCCATGTGGTGATGTAGCGTGAAATAGCCATACGTAAATCTTCGGAATGGGTGCGCGCCATCATAAAGAGTAAGGCTTCGAGAGGCGCCCCTTGTAATATGCCACACAATTGGCTGATTCTGCCCTTCTCGTGTCCTCCAGCGTGATGCCATTGTTTTATTTTAGGGCGTAATACACGTATATCTTCACGTAATTGGAGAAGTTCTTGTTGCTGTAAGGATGGAATGCCAAGGCGTGTCAATATGTCTTGGCTTTCTTCATAATTATGTCTGTGACAAAGACCTAAGAAGTAAATCATCCAGCGCTGGGGGCGTGTTTCAAAGTAAAGCAAATGATACCAATCTAAAATATCTTTTAATGAATAAAACAATTCTTCCTTGTGCGGCGCCAGATTTAAAAGCGGATGAATAGCAGGTAAAAGTCCCAAGTCGTCTAAGCGCCACAAACAGACCACAGGGTTAAACTCTTCAAAAATACTGCGCATTTCATGATATAAGCGCGCGCCTTGTAATTTGTCCATGAGCTTCAAGGAGAGCGCATTTTTCATAAGGTTCTCTACCTTGGGACTGAGTTTAAAATTATAGCGTTGTTCAAAGCGTACAGCACGTAAGCAGCGCGAGGGATCTTCTACAAAGCTGAGAGTATGCAAAATACGGATGCGCTTGTCGTGTATATCGCGCTGTCCGCCAAAAAAATCCACCAATTGCCCAAAAACATCCTTGCCAAGATGTATGGCTAAGGCATTGATGGTAAAATCCCGACGGAAGAGGTCTAGTTTAATGGAAGAAATTTCTACGGTGGGCATGGCGGCGGGATATTCGTAATATTCCAAACGCGCCGTGGCTATGTCTATATGCATTTCTTGCCCTGCGTCATTGGTAAAAATCACAATGGCAGTGAGGAATTTTTGATGCGCGCGCATACGTCCGCCTAGTTGCTTTGCCAGCTCCTTGGCATAGGCAATGCCATTGCCTTCCACCACAAGGTCAATGTCAAAATTTTTGCGTTCGAGCAAAATATCACGCACAAAACCGCCCACCACATAGGCTGTCATACGTAACTCGTCGGCTATGGCGCCGGCTTTTTCAAGAAATTCATACACATCCTTGGGTAAACGATCGCGCATGATTTTTTGTAGTGAGCGAACTTTATTACTTTTATTTATGGTGGAGGGTTGTGGCTCTGCCATAAAAATATTGACTAAATCTGTGCGAGTAACAACACCAACAACAGCGTCATCTTCCACTATGGGCACGAGATATTGGCGGGCATCTATAATGATTTCAATAAGTTCTGCAAGTCCTGCGTCAGCGTTGAGGGTAAGAACTTCTTGTTGCATATAGGTGTTTAACTCAGAAACCTTATGGGTCACGGCGCGTCTTGCTGTATGCACGTCGAGCAGACCAATACAACGCCGAGTTCCCTTGGCAAATACAGGCACAGCTTTTAAGTTAAAATGCAGCATAAAGCGATAGGCATTTTCGAGGCTGATATCTTCTTCAATGCCCAAAGCAGGTGCGCTCATATAATCTCTGGCGCATTTTTCTGGATGCGTTTGATGGTACATGGCGCGGATAATATGATCGCGTATTTCTTGCATGGTTTTATTGCGCACAGAAGCCGAAGCGGCATAGGCATGCCCGCCGCCGCCCAAGGATTTACATATTAAGCCCACATTAAAATCTTTGCGGCGTGAACGTGCTACCACAGTGATGCGGTCGCCCATAAGTCCCAAGGCAAAGAGCACGTCAAACTTTTCCATTTCCATAAGCTTATGGGCTAAATAGGCAAAATCACCTAGATAATGATCTAAGGCAACATCGGCAACCACGATGGGTATATCGCCCACATGATACACGGTGCTTGATTCTAAAAGGGCGTGTAAGGCTTGTACATGGGCTGTGGTCAATTCGTGGGCGGCTATATCCGCTATGGAGTTGACATCCATACCCATTTTCAAAAGCCACGCCGCTGCAAAAAGGTCTCGTGGTTCTGTGGACGTGTAGGTAAAAGAACCTGTGTCGGCATATAAGCCAAGGCCTAAAATGGTGGCTGTTTGGCAGGAGATAGAAATATTTTTTTGCTGTAGGGCTTCAATAAGAAGCGTTACCACGGCGCCGGTTTTGGCTGTTATAAGGTGAGTGGCGTCTACATCATCGGCAGAAGGAGGGTGATGATCCCAAACATGTATTTCCACGTCGTCGCGCTCTAATAAAGGGCGCACATGTGATAAACGTCCTTTCTGTCTGGTATCTACCACCACAAGGCGTGTTATATTGTCCCAAGGAATTTCTTCTGTTTTTTGAAAATTATACATAAAGGCAACAATTTCTGTGTAAAAATTGTGCAAGGCTTTTTCTTGTGTGCCGGGGAAAAGTAATATGGCGTCTTCATAGAGGGATTGCGCGGCAATAATACCTGCCAAAGCGTCAAAGTCGGCGCTATTATGGCAGGTGATAAGTGTTTCGGCTTTGTGCGTGCCGTTTTTAACTGGTGTAAAAAAGTTGCGCTGGGCAAAAATATTTGAGCATGACATAGCTTACTTTTCCTTTCTTTCCACTTGAAAGCGCGGGTGAAAGCGTCTGTGAACCTCTTGTAAGCGTTGGCTTTGAATATGCGTATATACTTCTGTGGCGCTGATATCGCTGTGACCCAAGAGAATTTGTACGGTGCGTAAATCCGCTCCGCCTTCTAGTAAATGTGTGGCAAAAGAATGCCGAAAGGTATGCGGTGAAATGGAATGGGTAATATTGGCCTCAAGAGCGTATTTTTTGACCATTTTCCATACATATTGGCGTGTCAATCCTCGTCCAGAACGATTAACAAAAACAAAATTATCTTGGGGAGTGAAGAATTTACGCCATTCTTGAATATAGCCTTGCAAAATCTGCATGGCGTGCTCATGCATGGGCACAAGGCGCTCTTTGGAGCCTTTACCAAAAATATGCAATATGCGCCTTTGCTCGTCTATATGCTGTAATTGTAAGTGACACAATTCACTGACGCGTAGTCCTGATGCGTACAGTAATTCCAACATACAGCGATCGCGCTGTCCTAGGCGGTCATGCAAAGGGGGTTTGTCCAAAAGGCGTTGAACTTCTTCTCTTGTGAGAAAGTCAGGCAAGAGCGTAGGAAGTTTGGGGCTTTCGAGCAGTTTTGCAGGATTCTTTTTTAAGGTGCCTTGTTCCACCAAGAAAGCAAAAAAGCCGCGCAAGCTTGATATGTGACGTGAAAGAGTACGTCCTGTATAGCCGCGTGTACGTAGCCATGCCACATAGAGAAAAAGTTCTTGTTCTTGAAATTCTCTTTGGGGGGTGGCATCGTCTAAAGAGTTTTCTTGTAAAAAAGCGATGAAATTTTTTAAATCATGCCCATAGCTTGCTGCTGTATGTGGCGAAAGACCACGCTCGGCAAGCAAATAGTCTTGCCATTGTTGAACCAAGGGAAGCCATACGGAATTTAGAGAAGGTGTTTGTTTTGAGCACATGGGGCAAGAATAGGCGCTCTATGTGCACTGGTCAAGTATCGTAAGCGCGTTTTGAAGGGGGTTTGGGGGAAACTTTTTGGCGCTAGCACTTGTCCTTTGCCAAAAAAGGGAAAGTTTCCCCCAAGAAAGATAACTATAGTAAAAGAAAAATAGTAGCTTACTGCTCTTTTTTATCTTCAATGACGCGTCCGCCATTATTGATTTTTTCTAAGAAGGCGTCACGACAGTCATAGCTACAAAAGCGGTGTATCACATCACCATTTTTTACAGTAATAGTGCTGTCTTTATCTATATAAGTGCCGCATTCTGGGTCTTTGACCATTTCGCCAGCAGCTACTTTATTTTCAGCTTCTTGTTCTTGCTCTTTTTTATCAAACTTTTTCTTAATATCATTGGCAAAAAGCCTGTAAAGCACATAGCAGCTTAATGCTAAGATAATCCATTTCCACATAGTACGTACCTTCCTTTTGTGTCATTTAAAATTATGTTGCTATTGAAAAATCTTATCTTCTTGTACGGAGTAGCTAAGATTTTTTAAAGATTTTTCCAAATCATGAGACGTGAAGAGTGTATCTTGCTGTAAGACATGGCGCAAGGGAATTAATACAAAGGCGCGTTCCTGCAAACGCGGATGCGGCACAGTACACACGGACTCTTGGCATTGACTGTGCCCAAACAGCAATAAGTCCATATCAATGACCCTTGGCCCATAACGCAAAGCACCGTCACGAGACCTGCCTAATTGCGCTTCAAGGTGAAGCATATGCTCTAGGAAAGTTTTGGCTGTCCATGACGGCGCACAAGACAGACGTAAGACTTGATTACAAAACCACGCTTGTTCTTTCACACCTTGCGGTTCGGTGAAGTAGAGGGGAGAGGCGTCTACAACCTGCACGCCGTCACTGGCATTGAGGGCAGTAACGGCTTCGGCAAGATGTTTTTTGCTGTCTCCCATATTGGAACCTAGGCAAATATAGGCTGTAGTTGAACTTTCCATATTAATTTTTGTTGAGTCTGCCTGTGATATTGTTCTGAATCCACTTAGGGTCAAGCCATTCCAAAGGCGTTACTTCTACACCACCAACTAGCATTCCAAAGTGCACATGGTCGCCAAATGCCATACCTGTAATGCCGGTAGTGCCTACGGTGTCGCCTCTTTTTACCACATCACCCTTTTTCACAGAAATATCTGTGAGGTGTGAATATAAAGACATAAGGCTTAAGCCGTGGTCTATGACAACAATATTTCCATAAATACCAAGGTCGCCCACAAAGATGATTTTTCCGTGATTGGCGGCGGGCACTTTGGCTTGCTTGACAGAAGCAAGGTCATAGCCAAGATGCCATTGCTGATCTATGGTTTTTCCTTTGTATTCATAGGTACGAAACTCGCCATAGCTGGCGCGTGAAGCGGAGCGTGGCAAGCCTATAAAAGAGCCTTCCCAAAAAATAGCGTTTTCTGTATTATCGCCTAAATGACGCAAAAATTGCGTATTGGCAAAGCGAATATCGCTATTAATGGTTAAAAAGCGCTCTAAAGGCGTACTGGCGTCGGGTGCCAATTCCAAAAGTTTTTCGCTGACGCGGTCTAAAAAGGCGTCGGTAATTTTGATGGTATCGGCTTTAAATTTTCTGTCTTGAGCGTGTACGCGTAGAGTGGATTTGGTGGTATTGCCAGCCAAGTCTTTGGCTATAACTTCTGGCTTGAACTCTTCCATTTTCATGCCGTGCGGAAAGGCGAAATAGCTGATATAGCTTTTGTCGGGTTGTTGAAAACCTTGGAAAAGTTGCGCACCCACAAGAACGCCTGTGGAAAGAAGTTCTTCATCCACAGTGTAACGGATAACGCCAGTACCGCCGCGGCGTACATTGGGAGGTAGGGTTGTGACATTGACACGGGGGGCTTTATTGTCAAAACGTACTGGAATCATAACACTTGTGCTGTTGCCAAGCCCAAAAGCCGCCAAGGAGGCGTCCATGGCTTTGAGTTCCATTTCAAAAGTGCCTTCAGGTACGGGACTATTTTTAAAGGAAAAATCTACACTGACATTTTCTTCATAGGGGTCAAAGTGCTTAGAAAATACGGGAATGCTTTGATTATTATAATGTAAGAGCACTTCCACAGAGCGCACTTTAGATGTGTCGCTGAGGTCAAGAGTGAGCTGTGAGGCGTGGGAAATGACACCTGTGTTGGGGGTAAGGGTGATGGAAGGGCCGTTTCTGTCTTGAAAAAAAAGATAGCCGCCATACCCGACACTGCCTATAAAGGAGAAAAAAAGGAGCGTTGAAAAAAGTGTTTTTATTCTCATATGTAGCCTATATGTTAAGGTAAAGTTCTTAATGTAAAAAACACACCCTAAGGTGGGTTGGTGTCCTCATACACTATGGGCACCGTGCACGAGGTATACAATGTATTGAAGGGCTTGTCATTACGCAAAGTTGAAATATTTTTTTACGGGGTGTTTTTAGGGAAAAAACGTGTACGTTCAGGCTTATTTTAAATTTAAAGAAAGAAATACGGCAAAGAAAGTAAGACTGCGTCTTTAAGGTTGACTTCGTAGGAGAAATTTGTTTTTACAGTGTAGCAAGTTTGGATAATTTTCATGATTTACATGAAACGAAGGAAGTATGCAACAATCTCCCATACGAAGAGTAGACCCAAGAATTTTACGCGCTAGTATGGTGCGTAATCTTCGCGAACAATGCGGTATCACTGATATGCAAGTTCTTGCAGCCATGGAAGCTGTGCCACGGCACGACTTTGTGCAAGAGGCTTTTCGCATGCAGGCTTATGAGGATCGCCCTTTGCCTATTGGCTATGGGCAAACCATTTCTCAGCCCTCCACTGTGGCACTTATGACACAACTTTTACGCGTGGAAAGAGGTATGCGTGTGCT
>CAYJFR010000068.1:0-10356 GCA_964369335.1 uncultured Desulfovibrionaceae bacterium
GGGCGATTTAGTTATCGTAGACGCCTTGAATGGGTATGTGCTCATTGACCCTGATGAGCAAGAGCTAGAGTTGTATTATCAAAAGCGTGTGGAGTATAATACTTGGGTAGAAAGTGTGCGTCAAAGTGCGCATCTGCCCGCCGAAACGTGCGACGCTGTGCGCGTAGAGGTGCAAGCTAATTTAGAGCGGGCCACCGAAGTGGAAAATATTGCTCATTATGGTGCTGAAGGTATTGGCTTATACCGTACAGAGTTCGCCTATTTGCGCAGTCGTAAGCTTCCCACAGAAGAACAGCTTTTTCAAGAGTATAGCGAGGTGGTCAAGCAAGCTGCGCCCCATCGCGTAGTGTTCCGTATTCTTGATGTGGGCGCCGATAAAATGCTTGATTCTCATGCGGCCTTAAAAGAAGCCAATCCTGCTTTGGGTTTGCGTGGTATACGTTTTTGTTTGCGTCATAAATTGATTTTACAAACGCAATTACGCGCCTTGCTTCGCGCCGCCTTACACGGAAATATGGCCATGATGTTTCCCATGATTTCCTGTCTTGAAGAAGTGCAAGCCGTAAAGCATATTTTGCAAGATGTGCGGCAAGACCTCACAGCGCAGGGCATTGCGCATGCTGAGCATGTTCCTTTAGGAATTATGATTGAAGTGCCTTCTGCTGTTATCATTGCTGATGCTTTGGCGCGTGAGTGTGATTTTTTCAGCATCGGAACCAATGACCTTATACATTATTCCTTGGGCATTGACCGCGGTAATAAGCATGTGGCGTATTTACATCAGCCTTTACATCCTGCGGTGACTCGTTCCATCAAGCGTGTCATTGATTGCGCGCATCGTGAGGGCATCACTGTGTCTGTTTGCGGCGAAATGGTCACTGACCCGCATTGTCTTGCCTTGCTTATTGGTATGGGAGTGGATACCGTTTCCGCTACGCCGCATTATATTCCGGCAATTAAGCATCTTGTGCGTGCTTTACATGCCAATGAATGTTATACCATGATGCAAAGTGTGCTCATCACTTCGGACACAGCGCATTCCACACGCGTTGTTAAAGAAAGTCTTGCGCAAAGATTATATGATGATTATTCTTTTTACTCGACAATTCTTCCCACATACGGATAATTTATGGCGAAAAAACCTTCTCCTTCTACCATAGCCCCCAATAAAAAAGCGCGTCATTTGTATGAACTCAGTGATTTTCTTGAAGCGGGCATCAGCCTTACCGGCCCTGAAGTAAAAAGTTTACGACAAGGCAAGGTAAACTTTATGGATTCTTATATTGATTTTAAAAATGGTGAAGCTTTTGTGGTAGGTATGCACATTGCCCCCTATGACAATGCTGGTTATGTGGTACAAAATCCCACCCGTGAGCGAAAATTACTTTTACATGCGCGAGAGATACAAGGGCTTTCTGCCAAGGTTGAGCAAAAAGGGCTCACCATTGTTCCTGTGAAGTTGTACTTTAAGCAAGGCAAGATCAAGTTAGAAATTGCTGTAGGGCGTGGTAAAAAGTTGCATGACCATCGCGAAACCCTCAAGCGTCGTGCCGAGGATCGTGACACTGAGCGCGCTTTAAGCGGGCGTGATTAGTTTTAGACTATTTTAGTTTGTTTTAGTTTTTTCTTTTTTGGGGGAAACTTTCCCTTTTTGGTAAAGGATAAATGCTAGCGCCAAAAAGTGTTCCCTCACAAGTGAGGACAAGCCCCCTCCCCCTGACCCCGCGTTGCTCTCGATTCCCGTAAAGCTCGAAGACTCGCTAACGGGAACGCTCCGCGCCCGTTGGGTCGGCATCCTCTCCCAAAACGCGCTTATTGTGTAACTCTTAGGTGTCACCCTTGTTTAGGGGCTGTCTCTAAATAAAGACATGGATTGCTGCATAAAGTCATTGCGAGCAGTGTAGCGACGAAGCAATCCAGAATACTCATTCTTGTTATTGAGGAAATCTATTTCATAAAATGTAATATCGAGGTTGTGTATGTCTTATGCGCCTCCTTTACAGCCTTTACTTCTTTGGCAAAGTGTCAGTCTTTTTTGGCTGTGGGGTTTACTCTCACCGCGTTATCCTCTTATTGCCATAGCTTTGGCGTGTTTGTGTTTTTATCTCGATACACGCTTACGTTCTTGGCTTTCGTTTTTTACAGCGACAGTTCTTTTTATGGTGGGTTTTTTGGCAATTATCTATTCTTTGCCGCCACGTCCGCCACTGCCTGCATGGGCAATACATGATGCCGCCCCCGTTAAAGTTTTACTTGAGGGTGATATTACGCGCGTACAATCTTTGTCCGATGAGCGTTTACGTGTCTTTGTAAAAAACGTCCGCCCTGTGCATATGCCCCAAGAAAAGCCTCTATCTGGTCTTATGGTATGGACATGGGAACAGCCTGTTCATAAAGGTGTAGTTAAGGCAGGAGCACAAACGCAATATTTTCCTTTGGCAGGGCAGCGTGTACGCATCACAGCCAAAATGCGCGACACCATTTCTTCACACAATTTGGCAGGGGTTGACTTTGGCTTTTATTGGCAAACGCAAGGCGTTTTTTGGCGTATATGGAGTCGAGGTGATTACGGTGAACCTCAGTTTTCTGGTGAAGCGCATCCTCTTGCGGCGCAGCGTTTGCACGTATTACAGCTTTTAGAACAGGCGCTTTTTGCTGAAGAGTCAGAATCACAAGTTGTACACGTGCCCTCCGCGGTACAAGTGCCCTCCGCGGTACAAGTGCCCCCCGTGATACAAGTACCCCCCGTGGTGCAGGGTAGAGCTTTTTTACCCGCCTTACTTATGGGGGAAAAGTTTTTTTTGACGCAAAACACCTTGGATCAAATGCAAGCGGCTTCCCTCATACATTCCTTGGCGCTTTCAGGACAGCATCTTTCTGTAGTAGGGGTATTGGCTCTTTTTCTTGTGTATGTGTTATGTGTCTTTTTTCCTTCTATTTTCTTATATATACCGCGCCAAAAGCTTATGGGGTGGCTGTCTCTGCCCTTAGTCTTGTTATATCTTTGGCTTGGTGACGCGCCCCCTTCGCTGTTGCGCGCCTCTTGTATGCTCTTTATAGCTTTTGTGCTGTTTTGTCGTTGTTCCATCATGCATATGGGGCATATACTGTTATATGCTGTGTTGTGTATCACAGTATATTGGCCTTTATCCATATACACTGTAGGCTTACAGTTGTCAGCTCTTTGTATTTTCAGTATTTGTTTGGTCTTACCATTGTGCAGGCGATTACACGCAGGGCGCGCGCGAGCTTGGAGGGCTACCAAGAGCAGTACGCGCACATGGGCAAGGGCTTTTGTGGATAAAATGAAGAGCACGCTTTGGAAATTATTTGATATGTTTCTTGTTTCTTTGACTATTCAATTAGCATTATTGCCCATATTCTTATTGTATTTTCCTCCCAGCGGCATGTGGTTTATATTGAATGTGTTATGGCTTCCCATACTTGCCGTGTGGGTGTTACCCTTGGCTGTGTTAGGATTGCTCTTGGTTCTCACGCCTTATGCAGTGTTGGCGCAAAGTGTACTATATATGGCGGCTGCGCCGTGTGAATATCTTTTACAGCTTCTTACGTGGATGCAAGAGCAAAATTTGCTGTGGTTTTCTGCTGTGTTGCGCCCACACGCGTCTTCCGTTATGGCGTGGCTTTGTCTTATATTGGCACTGGCGCTGTTGCCTGGGCGTGTTTCCCTTAAAGCCATAGTTAAAGGAAAGGTGACTTTTCCAAAGTCCATAAAAAAGCTTTGTCTTCTGGCGGCGTGTCTTTTGTGTATAGCTCCTATATCGCGCTATATGACGTATATAAGAGGGGATGTGAGCGTTGAAATGTTGGATGTGGGGCAAGGGCAGGCTGTACTTATGACCATCGCGGGAGGGCAAAAAATCCTTATAGATGGAGGGGGTAGTATCTCACCGCGCTTTGACCCTGGCACAGACAGTGTCTTGCCACGTTTGGTGTATAATGACGCGCCGCGTCTTTGGGCTGCCATAAGCTCACATCCAGACATGGATCATTTACGCGGCCTTATACATATATTGCCACATATGCGTGTGGAACATTTTTATGAGAGTGGAGAAAACTTTTCCCAAAAAGAGCAAATGCTTTGGGAAAAATATACAGCTTTAAAGCCTTTGCCGTCGCGGCAAGCTCTGCACGCTGGCATGGAAATTCCCTTACCTTCATTCACCTATGGGGGAGAGAATAGCTATGTGTTAGAGGTGCTGTGGCCTCCTGAGCAAAAGAAAGATCGCGGAGGGCAAAAGCTGACAAGGAATAACGCTTCCCTCATGTTACGTTTGGTACAGATAACAGGTAGTGAGCGTAAAGGCTTGGTTTTGCTTTGCGGTGATGCAGAAATAGCCACTTTGCAAGCGGTAGTACACAGTGGGCAAGATATTTCTGCGCAGGTGCTTATAGTGCCGCATCACGGCTCAAAAGACAGCTTTTTACCTGAATTTTATAAGAAAGTAGCTCCGCATATAGCGCTTGCCAGTGCTGGAAGACACAATGGCTATGGGCATCCTCATACTATTGTACGTGAATCTTTACTGGCTCAGTACAGCCTCTTTTTCTCCATCTCAGAAAAAGGCGCTATGAGAGTTACTTGGGATAAAGGCTTGAATTTACAAACAGCTCGTAAAAATGAAGCTGTAAGATATTTGCTATTTTAAAATAGATGCAGTATATTCTCAAGATACAGTAAATCTTTTGGGGGATAGCATGGATTTAGATAAAGACTTTTTAGGTGTGTATTCACGAAGAGATAAAGCTGGCACAAAAACCTTTTATTTTGCATGGCAATCGCAAGATTTATTCGCCATACAAAAGTTGAATGCTTTTTTTCAAGCTATAGAAGTACGTAAGACCATTGACGGCGCTTCTTTTGCTTCCATGTTTACGCATGAGCCAAACATCAAAAAGCTTCCTAAGTCTGAAGACAAATATACACAGCCCAAGCAAAGAAAAATTATCTCTGCCCGTGAGGTAGAAATGTCTTTGCGTGAGCTTTTCCGCAAGGCTACTGTGCGTATCAAGCGCTCTGGCTCTGAAGAAGAGGCCACACCTATTTTGAATAATTTGTTGCAAGTGGAAGAGGGTATTACTCCTAAGCATAAGCATATGTTCCGAGATTTTGGGGCAGAGATGCGTAAGCAAAAATGCTACAATCATGCTAAAGCTTTTTCGGAGCGCACCCTTGCTCTCTCGCACAATGACGACCATGCCCATTTTAATCTTGCGCGCGTGCTTATAGACATGGGAGAATACGACGAGGCGGAGCAGCATATATTGACAGCGCAATACCTCAACCCCGACAGTCGTATTTATAAAAGAACCTTGCATCATATTTCTGTATTACGTATGCAAAAGGAGCGTTTTGACGCTCGCACACCAGGCTTTTTAGACGATTTATAGGCTATCATTTTTTGAACATCTGTGTAAAACAGCCTATTATTCTGTGAAACCTGGAGGAAGCTGCCCTGAGGGAATGTCATAAGGCATAGGCTCAAGGTTTTGCTGTTCTTGTTGCCTTTGTAAAACCGTTTTTAAATCAAATCCTGCTGCTTGCGCCGCCGCCGTATAGGTATTGTCGTTGAGCCTTAGAGCATTGAGCGGTTGAATAGCTATGGCAGGAAGATGCACAGGGCAGTGTCTTTCACAAAAGCCACAGCCAAAGCAGCGGCTTTCCATCACTACGGGAACGGGCGTGGGGCTTTTTGCATGCGCTTTGATTTCAATAGCGCCGAAAGGGCACACTTCTTGACACACCACACAGCTACGCTCTTGCGCCCAAGCAAGGCATAATTCAGGGTAGACTACGGCGGTGCCTATTTTGGCTTGTTGCTTATCTTGTAAAGGCAGGGGCAGTATAGCGCCTGTGGGGCACACTTCACCGCACGCCGCGCATTGCGGTTCACACGGGCCAAGCCGTGCCATAAGCACAGGGCTGAATATTCCTTCAACACCTGCTACCAACCACGAAGGCTGTAAGCCATTGGTGGGGCACACCTTCATACATTGCCCACAGCGTAAACAATGCGTCAAAAAATCCGTTTCTGGTCGCGCCCCTGGCGGACGAATACAGCCCAAATGCGCAAGGGAGGCTTTGGCAGTGTATGGCATAAAAGAAGCCGCATTGATCCATGCAAGGGCGGCAAGGCTTGAACCGGCAAAGCTTGCGCCAAGAAAAGCACGACGAGAAGGCAGTTCGGCTGTTTTGCTGTTATGTGTAGAGCGTACAAGGCTTTTTTCCTCATAAAGCACTTTGTCCCTAAAAGCAAAAGAAACTCCCTTGGTAGGGCATACATGTACACAGGTGCGGCAAGCTATGCACTCGCTGTGTGCTGTGTTTGTGCCTTGGGGGGCAATGGCACCTGTAGGGCAGCGCTGCACACAGACACCGCATTGAGTGCATGTATGGACGCGTCTGCGCCATAGAGGACGCCAAGAACACAGGGCTAAAAGAGCGCCGGTGGGGCAAAGATGACGACACCAAAAACGCGGAGTTACTTTTTCTAAAAGGAAAAGAGCGAGGAAAAAGAAGGCAATAAAATATACCGTGTGGTAGGTGCGCAGAGGTATTTGTGTGTAGGCTAAAAAAAGCATGTCTTGAGCTTCTAAGACAGGGCGTACAGTGTTGAGGGTAGTACTGCCGCATAAAACAAGTATAGGGTGTATGAGTAGAGCGTAAAAACGCGTTATAAGCGCTATGGGTGAGCCCCAAAAAATATGATTAACGCCGAAAAATGCCGTTACGGTAAGTATACATAAAAAAAGATATTTTACTTGTTTTAGCGCAGGACGTACAGAGAACAGAGTTTTTTTGCGGGATTTGCATAGTGTGTGTGCGCCGTCAAGGGTACTGCCTAAAGGGCAGATATAGCCGCAAAAAATGCGCCCGAAAAAGATTGTTATAATAATGCAAGCAAGCCCCAGAAAAAGAGAGGGTATAAAGCTTTGTGTGGCGAGGGGCATGAGCGCGGCTACTATGGGGTCAAGCCGTAAAAATATATCCACGGGCACAAGGCTGTGTGCTAGAGGAAAAAGGCTTTGCCAAAGGAGATACCAAAAGAAAACGCAAGCAGAAATTTGTGTGATTCTTTGTATTTTCATTGTATGTCATCCGTGATTTTAGGGGGGGATTTGTATAAATACGTAAAAAATAGCACGTTTTTGCCTTGTCATGACTTTGTTTTTTAGTATATGTACTTTACACAAAGACAATGGAGTGTACAAGTAAAAAGCTTTTTATTTGAGGCGCTTTACTTGTATGTTCGCTTTTGCCCTCCATGATTTTTCAAACATTTCACCGTGACAACGCATGTAAAAGAATTTCTATGAAGACAAAACCAGAATTTATGACATGTATGCCTGTGCAGTACAAACAAGGAAAAGCACGCGGTATTTCTGAGATTATAAGCCCTGAAGAACCTTGCCATGTTATGTATGAATGTACGCATACCAATGGGGCTGAACAGCAAGTTTTTTCCGGAAAAAAAACATTACACGCCTACCCTATAGAGTTGGAAAAGCTTGTGCTTGGGCATACTGTACTTGACTTGTTACCCTGTTATGATGCGGATTTTACATATACTCTTCAGCAAGAAGATGCTGCCTTTAAAGTAAAACTTAAAGCGACAGACAAAAAGCGAGTAGGGCACGCGCCACAAAAACTTTCTTTTGCTAAAGCTCTTGCAACTATGGGCACAGTTCTCGACGCCTCAGGCTTGTGGGACGGAACAGGCTGTTTTCACCGTGCGGCGTTGTATCATCCTGCACGCGAAGAATATATTTTTGCCGAAGATATTGGCAGACATAATTGTGTAGACCGACTCAAAGGGCATACTCTTATGCATAATTTACCTATAGAAGAGTATTTTCTTTTTATTACTGCGCGTATTACCACCTCATTATATCAAAAAATACGCCGCGCTGGTATTACGCATATGGTCAGTCGTTCTGCCATTACAAGTTTTCCTTATGAAAACGCCTGTAAGGACCAATGTACTTTGGCAGCTTTTTGCCGTCCAGAAGATGAAAGACTGACGCTTTTTTGTGGTACTGGTATTTATTAGATAATGTTGTCAAATAGTTAAGTTTAAAATCTATACACGATGTAATAAATAACTAAAGACACGGATGCGTTCTGGATTGCTTCGCTACGCTCGCAATGACACAACATATTAATCAAAGTCATTGCGAGCGTAGCGAAGCAATCCAGAAAGTTTAGCTATTTTAGCTACTATTTCCTATTTAAAATGTTCTTCTTACTATTTGACGACATTATCTGGGTAATGTCGTCAAATATGCATTTTCAGTTATATTTGCGTCAGCCTCTACTTTTCTGCGTAGGCTTTCTTCCTCGTAATTGACTCTATATGTAGTCAAGGGCATTGCGAGGAACGAAGTAATTTCTACTCTGGCATGTAACTTGCTTCTTCTTTATATATTGTTGCGTTAGACAAGGTGTTATACTATTCTGTGAAGAAATAGCCCTATCTTTTGCGCCAAAAAATAGGGCTATGCCAAAAAAATGGGCATGCTGTTGTGCGTATTCTTGAGGCTAGAGCTTAGGGCAATTTTTATGTATTTCATAGAAATACCTTGCAATAACATTCAAAATTTGAGGTGCTTATGACGTTACGTGTGTTCGCTTTCCTTATGGGGCTGTGTTTGATTTTTGGCATGCAAACACAGGTAAATGCCGCGGAAAAAAAGTTTTCTGCCGCAGAACTTAAAAGGATGAGTATATTTCTTTCAAATTTCACAGAAATTGGTCTAAGAACTTTCAGCGCTGCAAAAATTCTAGATGAAGACAATCCCTATGAGATGATTAATTTTGGTATTTGGCATAATTATGTGAATAATTTTAAGAGTAGGGTGAAAGTGGAAAAGACAGAGGGTGAAGCTGGCACTATGTCTATTTCAAAAAAATATGTAGCAGAAAGCGTAAAAAAATACTTTGCCTACGACATCAAAAAGCACGCTTCAGTTGCTGATGGGCACGGAGGATATGCGTTCTTGTTGAAGAATGACAGATATTTCTTTGGTGGTGGTGATGGTGAAGCTATTTACTATGCCCGTGTGCAAAGTGCCAACACCTTGAGTAGCGGTGCTATTGAAATGACAGGGTATTTATATAATATTAAAGATGAAAGTGATAAAATCGGAGAGTTTACCGCTCTTGCTAATCCCTATACATTTAAAGGGAAAAAGACGTGGAGTATTATCCGCATGGATGTTATGGAATAAAGATGTTTTTTTAAGGAAGCTTGCCTTTGAGGTGAGCTTTTTTTAAATATTTAACAAATTGAGTGTGTTATGAAGTTACGTGTTCTTGTTTTTCTTATGGCTGTATGCTTGACTTTCGGCATGCAAGCTCAGGCAAATGCCGCAGAAAAAGAGTTTTCTGCCGCAGAACTTGAAAAGATGAGTGTCTTTCTTTCAAACTTTACAGAGCTTGGTTTGAGAACTTTCAGCGCTGCAGAAGTATTAGATGAAGACAAACCTTACGAGATGATTAATTTTGGTATTTGGCATAATTTTATAAATAATTTTCAGACAAAAATGCAAGGCGGAGACCCAAAAGGTAAAGATGGTGATCTGTCTATCTCAAAAGAAGATGTGGAAGAAACTGTAAAAAAATACTTTAATTATGCTATTAAAAAGCATGCATCCGTCAAACCGCCTTATGAGTATTCCAAAGAATATATTTATGTGTGGAAGGATGGCAAATATTTCTTTGGAGGTGCTGATGGCGAAGCTGCCTATCATGCTCGTGTACAAAGTGCAAAAAATGTAGGCAATGGTACCATTCAAATGAAAGGATATCTTTATAATGCTGATGCTGATGATGAAAGCGAAAGAGGCGGAGAATTTACCGCTCTTGCACAGCCTCACACATACAAAGGGAAAAAGACCTGGAGCATTATCAGCATGGATGTTGTTGAGAATATAGAGTAAAAAAACTGTTGTTCTTTTTAGAAAAGCTCGCCTTTTGGGTGAGCTTTTTTTTGTGAAAGTCTGTCAAAATTATTCGTGTTAGCCTGCTTAATATATTATAAAAACTCAATTTTATACAGGGAAGAATAATCTTTTGCCTTTTCTTAAGGACAAGCGTACTATGCATGGCGACGATTGTTGGTGACGGTGTAAAGCCTTATGTGCCGTCACGTTTTTTTGTGAGAATGTTAATAGTACCTTGGAGGATACTACATATGGAACGCCCTGAACAAAATTTAGCTTTTGACCTTGTACGTATCACTGAATCCGCAGCCTTGGCTTCTGCACGCTGGCTTGGACGTGGTGATAAAAATGCTGGCGATGGCGCCGCTGTAGATGCCATGCGCGTGACATTTA
>CAYJFR010000069.1:0-10346 GCA_964369335.1 uncultured Desulfovibrionaceae bacterium
AAGGGCGCATTAAGAGCGTACAATGCCCGCATGACGTAACTCTCCTACGGATTTATACCCGGTATACAAGCCTATAAGCGCACCTATATAACCAAGTCCTATGATGGGGATGGCCATATACAGCATGGCTGGATTTTCGCGTACATACAGCCACGACATACCAAGGGAAAAAATTCTATAAAAAAAGTCAAAAAGACCCACAGCAAGCAAAGGCCCCCACGATTTTTTGACGCCGCCAGTACCTAAAAGTAACAGTTCCGCCACCAAGGCCGCCCCAAACATAGAGGGAATAAGCGTGGCAGATCCGCCCATTAAAAGCATACTAATAAGGATATTTACCAATACAAAAAGAGATAGGGTGCCCGTTTTGCGCACCTTATAGAGCATAATAATTAATAATGTGGTATAAATAAGATTTTTGGCTAAAAGGGACACAGGGTTCATGCCCCCGCCAGCCAAGGCTATAAGCAAGCTAAGAACCTTGGTAGTGGCAGCAAACACACCCAAAACCACCAATTCGTGCGCGCTCCAATGAGGGCGCTTAGCAGGCGTTTGAAAAGCAGTATCTTGCATAAAAAGTCCTTTAAAAGCTCAGGTAAAGAAGAGGAGTTCGGAAGGAATTCTTTACCTGAGCATAAGGGATTAGAAGCTATAACTTACGCGTAAGTTAAAGCTGGTACCTGGTTCCACAGGATAAGGATACGTGGTTTCAGCACGATAATGCGTGTTGAAAATATTCAGCACTTCAGCCTGCACATTCCACGCTTTATCTGGGCCAAAACTGGCACCTACAGCGGCGTTGAAAGTAGCATAGCCGTGATAATTATAAGTTTTATCTTCTGATGCACTATAAGATGAAGAGTTTCCTTGCCCACGCACATACACATCAGCATTAATATCTACAGTATCGTTAAAGTGCGACCCAAAATAGGCTATACCAGCACGACCAGAAATGACGGGGGTATTGGTATCCCAAGTGCTATACGTATCTGCTTTATACTGTCTGCGCATATAGGTAGCGGAAATATAAGGCTTAATACCATTATCAAAAGTATAACTTAAACTAGCTTCTACGCCGTGAGTATGCGCCTCGGCAATATTTTGATTTTGGAAAGTGTCTGTGGCTGCATCTATAACCACACTGGCAATATAATCTTGCGCAACACTATAAAAAGCCGCCACATCAGCAGTGAAACCACCGTCACTATAACGAGCACCAATTTCAAAGTTATTAGAAGTTTCTGGCTTTAAGTCAGGATTTTTTTCTATAATTCCTCCGCCCATAGTAGATGAAAAATACATTTCGTCTAATCGCGGAACTCTAAAGCCTTGCCCCCAATGAGCACGTAAAGCTAACTCTTCCATAGGCGTCCATACAAAGCCAGCATTAAAAACCATACGCGAAGCTATATCTGACCCAATAAGACCTGTGGCTGTGTACGCCCCGCCATTAACGCTTTCATGAGCTTGACTCATGCCTGTGATAACAGAGGTATAGCGCGCGCCATAATGGAAAGAGAGCTCATCCCAAAAGGTACTCTCGCCAGCAAGATACAAAGCGTGAGTGGTTTGTGTTCCGCTGAATTTTTCATCAGTATTATCATAAGAGCTCATAACTATTGTGCTTCCAGGAGGAGGAAATGGCATAAAACCTGTTATGGACGCACCACCATAGCTAGAACTTTTTGCATCAAGCGTGTCGTGCATAAAATCATAGCCTGCAATGAAATAATGATTATCTCCTATGGCCCAATCGCTTTGTAAGGAGAAGCCGATGGTATGCAAATTATTATAATTATATTTATCAACAAGTGGGTCTACTGTCATAGTCATAGGCCCGCTCGTCGTTACCACAGGGGCAACGTCTACATAGTTACGCATCTTTTTATACGTGTGTTGATAAAAGACATCCGCACGTAAACGAACAAAGTAATCTGTTATATCTTTTGCTTCAAAGAAAGCGCCAAGTTTAGTACGTGACCATGATGGAATATCTACTAAAAATGGAAAGTCTGTAAAAGTATTTGTGCTAGCATCATAGCTTTTGGCTACATACTTACCATTTTCTAATACAGGGTATCCCGTTATGGAATCGAAGTGAAAATAACTTGCACTTACGCCCGCAGTAATATTGGGTGTAAAATCATAGCTCAACGCGCCTTCAAAGTTTTGTTGCCCATAGCCTGTATTGGGAAGATACCCATAAGGCGTAGAGGTTTTATTGTGCATGGAATTGGAGGCAGAAAGCTGATAATTCCAACCTTGATAATGTCCATATAAGTTGGCACTTTCAGTGAGACCATTGTCTTGCCCTGTATAGGTAAGGCTCACACTACCGTGTATAGCATCCTTGGTACTTTTCTTGGTGATGATGTTGAGCACGCCGCCAATGGCGTCGGAGCCGTAGAGCACAGAAGCAGGGCCTTTAATGACCTCAATACGCTCTACATTAGCTGGATCCACAAGAATGGGAGTGCCGTCCATGGATTTTTGTTCGCTTATTTTTTGCCCATCAATAAGAATAAGGGTTCTGCGATCGTCTTCCCCGCGAATGGAAATACGAATAAGACCAGGTGAACTTTGCGCCAGCTCTACGCCGGGAATATCACGCACCAATTCACCAATGGTGGTAGCAGGGTTTTTCTTAATATCTTCTGCTGTAACAACCCCCACCGACATAGGTACATGATGCAAATCTCTGCCCACGCGTGTAGCTGTGACCATAACAGGGTCTGTTGTATGTGTAATATCTTTAGCCAATGCCGCAGCATTTGGCAAAACTGCCGAAACACCTAAAAGTCCCATTAAACATAGGGCGCAACAATATTTACTGATCTTCATGAGAAGATGCCTCCAAATGACGCTTTAAAAAATTAAGTAAGAGTTGGGAAAGATTGGTTTGCCAAAACTCCCCTGCTATTGTTAAACGAGCGCGTCCGTGCACAAAATGAAGTAAGCCTGCTTCTTGCCATTGCTCAAGCAAAGGACGACAGCTATGGGCTAACTTTTGGCCAAAACTTTGTTCAAGCGACGCTATATCAATGAAGCCTTGTTCGAAGCCTTCGGCTATAGCTCTAAAATCTCTATAATGAATGGTAGGATGTTGCATAAAGCCAAAGGGTTTACGCCCTGCTTCCACGCTTTGTATCCATGTATCCCAATCGCTGGTATTCATATAAAAAAGCCCGTCAATATTACCGCCTGCACCGGGGCCAAAAGAAAGACAGTGCGCATCACTTTTCACGTACAAATTATATATATTGCGCTCGCGCGTGGTACGTCCCCAATGACTTAGAGACAAACGACGGTACATGCCTTGATCCAACATATCCACAGCTTCTGCATACATATGCGCTCTTGTGCTCACGTCTGGCGGTGTGACAATACTGCCCTCAGCCACGGCTTTACCTAGTGGCGTTTGGTCATACACATTCAACTGATAACAGTCACAGCCATCAAGCTTTAAAGACTGCATAAATGCTAAATCTTCACGCCAGCGCTGCATGTCTTGCCCTGGTAAACCGTAAATAAGGTCCACAATAACGGCGGCTTGATTGGTTTCTTGCAAGAGAGCTAATTGCTTAACTAATTGCTCACGTGAGCCGATGCGCTTCAAGCTTTGGCGTATGTCTGTATGAAAGGTTTGAACGCCCATGGAAAAACGGTTCACTCCGCCTTCCATATAAGCAGCTACGCTGGCTTCATTAATATTATACAAGCGCCCTTCCATGGTGATTTCACAATCATTGGCAAGAGGTAAATATTTTCTGGCGGCTTTTAACACGCGCAAAGCGTCTTCTGGCTCTAAATCTGTGGGAGTGCCTCCACCAAAATACAAGGCATGTATGGGAGCGTCCATAACAGCGGGCTTGTCTGCCCATAAAGCAAATTCTTTTTCTACTACTGTGGCGTAGGTGTGGCTGTCTTGCTTTCTGTAAGGTTTATTGTAAAAACCACAATATAAGCAATGTGTTCTACAAAAAGGCACATGCACATAGGCAACAGAACGCCCTTTACGTGGCTTTTGCAATAAAGCTTCTATGGTGCTTTCATACTCTTCTTTTTGCACAAGCTTTCCAGGCAATGCCGGATGTAATGAGATTTTCTTTTCAAAAGCCTTTGTCAAAGGCGTGTCACTGACCTGTGCAAAGTATTTTTCAAGCTCAATGGGCGTATTTTTGCGATCTTGCGTAGATTGATTGTGCATAAGCCTACCTTATGGGATTAGATAATGTATTCTTAAAACTAACGTTGCAGTTTTTTACTCACCGTTCAACAAAGTTAGTTTCACCTAACTTTGTTGGGTTGACCTTATCGAAATGAAAACGAATGTCAAGTCTAATATCAATTAAAAATTTTATATTCTATAAAAAATGAATAATTTCAATTAGAAAACACGAAACAAAACGACATATTATATTTATTTACACGTTAATTAATAGTTTATATTAATTAATTGTAAACAAAAATATTTGTCATTACAGCTTCGTAAGGAATGGATTTTTGGTGGAAATAGAATCATTGCTCATATAACTTCATTTATATTTGGCACTTAAGACCATGCCAAATGGATAGAATAGCTTTAGGGAGTACCCCATGCCTAAACTATTCCCTAAAGAGCTGAAGTTATTGCAAAGCGTTGGTGAGATTATCCGCAATCACAGATTATACTACGGACTAAAGCGTGTTCGCATAGACGTCACCAGTTTCAGTGACATTGAACATGGTAAAAAGATGATGCCTCCAATACGTAATCTCCAAAAAACTGCTTTTATAAACAGTCTATTATCAACTACTAGACGCCCAAAATTGCCTTTTTCATTACTTAAATATGGACAAATAATATCCCATATTATCTTCCCTTTGTACCCCCTATCACAGCCACTCATGACATAAAATACTACTGTTTGTGAAGCTGTGTGGGAGACACATACCGCGCTCCCCATAAATTTACTACTTCATTGGAGTCTGCCCTTTTTTACGGTACTGCTGTTGAAATTTCAAAGCATGCTAAAAAAAATATGAGAGAGCTTTTAACTATCCACCAAGTTTTGCAAATACTCCGTATTAAAAACTTCAATTTGCTGACGGCAAACCTTACCTATAACACCCTCTTGGCGCAGTTCACGTAAAACTTTACACACAGTACTACGATGTAAACCCAAAGAAAGAGCTAGTTCCCCTTGAGATATTCCTTGTTGCATGCGTTGCTGTGGGGGAGTTTGCGCAAAAGTGAGTAAATAATGCCCTACCATAACTTCTGGACTAGGCTTTAAAGATTCAGCTAAAAGACTGAGTACAGCTCCAAGTTTAGCTCCTACCGTACTGATCACATTGATAATAAGCTCAGGATGTTCTTTAATAAAAACATCACTTTGTAAAAGCTTTGCAGGAAAGTTATACACAATACAATCCGTTAAAGCTTCTTGACGAATGCTATAACGCTGCCCTGTATAGAGCAAGCCTACCTCGCGAAAAAGGCAACCTTCCCCCATTTGTAAAAGAATACGCTCTCTAGAACTATGACTATGGCAATACAGTCGTACCGTGCCCTTTTCCAACAAAGAAAAGGTACTTTGTTCACCGCTATTGTGCCACACATAGCCCTTAGGCACTTCTTGCACATGAGCTAAAGAAAGAATACTACGCCAAGCTGTATTGGCATTATGCAAAGTAAAAACATTGTTTCTTTTTGTAAGAGCATGTAAATGAGTTAACATAAAAAACACTCGCTATTAGTTAAAGCATAAAGAGCCCTTACCCAAATGATAAGGGCCCTTATAGGTAGGCTTACCAGATTTCTATTTTATAGAACCTTGCTCAAGTTCATTGGCATAAGTCAAATAGTAATTACGCTTAGGCGCGTTGTATTCCATAGCACCTATGGCACGCATGGCCTTAATGCGTCCTTGTCGTACAACTTCATGATCTATTTTTTCTAAAAGCATAAGGCTGTCAGCCAGCACAAGTGCCCATTGATAATCCTCGGCTTGCATAGCAGCTTGAAATTGCGCAAAGAGCTTATCACTGCCACCGGCAAGGGCGGCCAATTTTTGCGCTGTTACTGTATGAGCCAAAGGGTTTAAATTAACAGGATTACCGTCAAACCAGCCTAAAAGACCTGAATAAATGGCGCGAGAAGCCCCTTCAATAGTGCCATAAAACTCTGTCAAATACGGTTTATTTGCCCATTCCTTAGGGAGTTTAATACTTTGGGCAATGGTTACAGGATCAAGACCTGCATTGATACCCTTGACCGTTTCGTCAAATACATATTGAACGGCATCGCTATAGTATTGCAAAGCTTCGGTGCTTTCTTTTTGTCCAATGATGGGGCTAGTATGCCCAGGCACCAAAGCGTGAGGCTTATACGTGGCCATTTTCGCCACAGATTTTGCCCACACACGCACATCACGATAAGGCGTGCCACGAATGGCGTACAAATTGGGGAATGTTTGGTAAAAATTATCCCCTGCTATGAGAACTTTTTCCTTGGGAAGCCAAACAAATATGGCGTCATTGGTTTCACCGGGAGCAAGGATAAGCTCTACATCCACGCCGGCAATGGTGGTTTTATAATCTTTATCAAGGCGAACATTGGGCGGTACAAATCCTGTGCCGCGGTCATGGTCAATGGTTCCGGCAGGAGCAAGGCCGCGATTTGTCTGCTCTTCTTTGGGCAATTTACGTCCAAATTGGCGAATATCGCGTTTACCAGCAATGGTATCAATACTTCTATCAGAACCATGACCGCCACCCATACCAATATGACCAATAACAGTAACATCTTTTCCCACTTCTGCGCCTTTAGGCATAAAGGAAATGGCTCCGCCAGTATGGTCACCATGACTATGGGTGTAAATAATGGCTTTTACAGGTTTATCGGAGTGCTTACGAAAAGCCGCCATAGCGTTGGCAGCGCTTTCAGGCCCCATAAGCGTATCCACAATAATAACACCGTCTGTACCCACAATCATAGTAGTGTTGGCACCGTGAAAACCTACAGCGGTAAACACATTGGGAGCTACTTTCACCACACGTTGCACAAAATGCTCACTTTGCTTTGTCAACATGGCTAAAGCTTTTTCAGGAGTGGTAAGGGTAGAATGTTTTTTTCCTTGGGTGATGCTACTCGGAGACATAGTTGCGCTTACCTCTTGAGCTTCTAAAGTACGTGCATTTCCCAAACCTAAGAGCAATGCTGTACTGGCTATACCGCCAAAATGTAAAAGCTGACGGCGTGATATATTTGTAGTATTTTCTGTCTTCATTGTATAATCCTTATAATATGCTACATGCACTAGCAAAAAATGCTTACGCCAGTTTGGTATTTTTTATCATCAATGATGACCTTAATATCATACTTACCTTGAAGACCTATCTTGCTCACGCTGAGCTTTACCACGCGATCATCTTGTTCAAGGAAAGCACCAGAGCACATGGCTAAATGATAGCTGGCAGCAGTATTAATGAAGTAACCGTGATTTTCTTTACCTTCCAAGACAATCATGACCAAAGAGCCACGCTCATAAAGGCCTTGGATAATCATTTTGTCTTCTTCTTCGGCAATGCTGAATTCACGCGCCACAGGAATAAGTTCCATAACTTCATCCACATCGGGAATAACGTCAAAAGTAGGCGTTACGTCTAAATCCCCTAAAAGCTTACCAGCACCCATGACGGCATTGTCACCTTCATGATAAGGAGAAAGCTTTTCTGCACGGTAGAAGTTGCCCGAAACTTCCAATTCATACATAACAATGCCGTCTTTTTCTTCCACAGTTTTAGAGCAAATATCATGGTCAGGGTTGTTTTCTGGGTCAAGGAAAGCTCCCAAGCCATCAGAAGCATAGCCTTTATCCCAGCCAATACCGCCAGAATGGATAAGGTAATGCCCCTCGGCGTAATATTCTACATTACAAATATAGGGAGAGAAGAAATCTTGTCCGCGCTCTTTACCGTATTGCCATATTTGTTCAATTTCCATCTTGTCGGTGTCAATGCGATAACGTACACCACGAGAGAAATTATCACGATTTTTGATATATTTTTCTTTAGTTTTAGCGCGATATTGCCCATTATCAAAGCACATAATGTCACCGTCAGGGCACACTAAGCACGCGTGTTGCTCATATTGCCAATCAAAATTGGCCACATCACCCACAGGCTTGAAGAAATACTTCTCCACCATATCTTGCGGCCAGCCCTCAGGATTGCCGATAATCCAGTTTAAAGAACTATCGTCATAATTAAAGTTCACCACAGCGTCTTGATGACGACCGGAAAGCGTAATGGTGTTGGTCTTTTTGTCATACCACAAAGCATTATTGTGAAACCAGTCATGGGCATCTTGCGAACCAGAGCCGCCCACATTTTGCGGAAGAAAATCTTTAAAATCCCACGTACGCAATACTGCACCTGTTTCGCGGTCAAGAAGAGCGATCATATCTTCCACAGTTTCGGTAGTGAAATCTTGGGTCAGGGCTAAAATATTGCCGTCTTCCATTTCCCATTGGTCATGGTGATAATTACCAGGCATACGGTATTCTTTATAAATCTTCCCCATAAGATTCATTTCCACAAGACCTGTAGCATGATAAGGCATACGGCTATAGCGGTGCGAACCTGTGAGAATATTACCGTTTTTTAAACGCTTAATATCAAACATGGTGGGAATGGTTAAATGCCAGCGAATATTTCCCTTATAGTCATAGCCTGTAGGGCGATTCTTACCTGCAGGAGAAAGGAACATAAAGTTATTACCAAAATAATCCAGTGAGGTGGAAACATTGCGGCAACGGTTCACATCTGCGGGTAAGGCTTCAGGAGTAATAATAAAGGTCTTTTCTGCACCATTTTCTAAAGCCACTGTGACCTTATTGGCATGATTTTCGTACAAGCCCACCACAGGGATTTTGTGTTCTGTAGCGGCGGCAAAAGAGTGTGTAATATCCTCGCGCGCATTGTCCTTACCATGAATGGTAAGAGTACTCTTCACGGCTGTATCAGTGCTGAAAAGAATAAGCGCCGCCAAAGGGTTTACCAAGTAAGGATTCACAATAACATGCGCCTCTTCAAGAGAAGGCTTTTGAGCTTCAAATTTTGCCAAAAAAGCAGATTCTGCTTTGTTTTGGCGTGTGATCATATGTTCTTCACAAGTATATGTAATATGCTTAGACATGAGGGACTCCTTATTTTACCTTTTCAATTTCTTTTAAAATGGCAGGCTTTTGCTTTAAGCCTTCAAGACGGCTCACTTCAACGCCATCCTTCATAAAAAGCATGGTGGGAAATCCCTTCACGCCGCAGCGTTCTTTGAGTTCAATATTTTCATCAAAATCGATGGTGAGAATAGGCAAATCGGGGTCATTTTTGCTAATATCTTTCAAAACAAAGGCGAGCATTTTACAAGGACCGCAAGTTTTAGAATAAAATTCTACTAGCATAGCGCCGCTTTTATCTAAAGCATCATATTCTTGGGTATTTACTTCATTAATCATAACAATTTCCTTTTTCTATGTAATGTATTACTTTAAAGACTCAACATATTTTGCCGCAGAATTAGCAGCAACGGCGCCGTCAGAACAAGCGGTGATAACTTGACGTAAATGCTTCACCGTAATATCACCAGCAGCAAAAATACCGTCTACCTTGGTACGCATAAAAACATCAGCTTCAATACAGCCAAACTTGTCTAAAATGCCAAGGTCAGCGCAAAAAGCAGATACAGGCTCAAGACCAATATATTCAAAGATCCCGTCACAAGTGACATAACGCTCTACACCTACTTCTTGTTCAGTTTTGTCATTGGTGGCAAAGCGCACACCTTCCAAAGAACCTGAACCCGTGAATTCTAAAATATCTTGATAAGGGTACACATCCACATTTTCCATGGCGCGTAATTTATCACAGGCTTTAGGATCGGCGGTAAGGTCAAACATAGTGACTACAGTGAGCTTATTGACAATGCCAGCTAAATAGATGGACTCTTCCACAGCGGAATTACCGCCACCTATGACGACTACATCTTTGCCGCGGTATTGGGCGCCGTCACATATGGCGCACCAACTCACACCGTTACCAGTGAATTCTTCTTCACCAGGGATATTTAAACAACGCGGACGTGTGCCCGTGGCAATGATGACAGCATGAGCTTCATAGACAGCTTCGTCTTCTTCACAATAGACTTTTTTCATCTTACCAAGATTTTCCACACGAGTGACTGTTCTGTAATCAAATTCCACGCCCAGCTCTTGGGTATGCTCAAACATTTTAATAGCAAGCTCTGCACCGCTGAGTTGCCCCATGCCGGGGTAATTTTCAATTTCATTGGTATTGATGATTTG
>CAYJFR010000070.1:0-4383 GCA_964369335.1 uncultured Desulfovibrionaceae bacterium
GAAAACCATTTTCAGAGTTGAATTCATAGTAAATAATGATTTTTTTATCATCTACTTGATAAATATCTCCATATAGTCCTGAAAGTGTTCCTCTTGGTTTACCGAATTTTTTATGAATATCTGCTTGTTTTGTTCCCACTTCAATATTTTCAATATCTGAGAGTTTTAGGTTTGAGGGGGGTGTTGTTGCACAGCCCATAAAAGTTAAACATGTACATATAATTGTACTTATGAATATGAGCTTTATATTTTTATAGTTTGTCATATGGTGTTCTCTCTCTATTCTTTTAGGTAATAAGTTTGTGTGAGGGGTAATAAAACACTTAAAGATACTTTGAGTGTGAGTCTCAAAACGTACCTATAAAATTATTGACTGGAAAAGGCTTTATCTCCATGATATATTCATAAAAATTTTGCATATACATATTAGAGGTACTATGGACTGGCAAAAGAAAGAACTTTACAAAGACGTTGCTCCCTTACGCTGTACTGTTTTCGAAAATGTGACCCTTTTACCCATGATGTATAGTGATTTTGACCCCATCACTAACTTTGCTCTAGGTGCTTATATGCAAAATACGCCCATAGCAGAAGGGCATAGATTTATTGGGGGGCAGCAGTATAGTAAACAGCTTCCTCCTTTACCTGCCTCTCAAGTAGTAGACCAAGAGGTTATTTATGGTGGTCCTTTTTGGAACCATTGGGGACATTTTCTTATAGAAAGTTTGCAAAGGCTTTGGTACACGCAATACAGCTCTCTTCCCATTGTGTGGTTAAAAGGAAACAGTGCACACAACAATGAGCCTTTTTTCAACGCAAGACATGAAGAAGTTTTTAAGCTTCTTGGTATAAACAATACGCATCTGTATTTACAAACGCCCACCACCTTTTCTAAAGTGCACTTCCCTCAATCGGGTTTTGAGTTAGGCCCTTATGGACATCCGCAACAGGCTGAGTTTTTGGGGCGTCATAAAGGGCATGTGCACAAAGGAAAATACGTCTATCTTTCTCGTTCCCGTTTTAATGGCTGTGTCAATGAAAAGGCTTTAGAACAGCTTTTAGAAAATATAGGATGGGAGATTGTTTTTCCAGAAGAGCTTTCAGTGGCTGAACAAGTACATATTCTTACCTCAGCTGAAGTCTGTCTTATGTTGGCAGGATCTGCCCAACACACCTTGATTCTGACTCAAGAAACGCACACGCGTTTTATTGTGATTCCGCGCGTACATAATATTACCTATGAGCTTGTTTCACATTTTACAGCAAAGGAATATTATCTTTTACATTTGGAGCAAAAAGTCCACAATGGAGGCATGGGCAGTCAATATAATAAGTTTAGTCTTAATCTTCAAGAATTGTCTCATCTTATTAAAAAGACAAATAATTTTACTTGTGATTTAAGTTATTTTGCGCCTCTTATTCAAAGGCAAGAAGCTGTTTCCACAGATGTTTTTAACGTGCCAGAACATTATGCCACTGCTGAAACAAGGGTTTTTGAAGCAGAAGAGTATTACTATACAGCGCTTTTTCATGCGCATGAGGGCCGTATACACAAAGCCTATGAGCTTTTTATGCATATGTATACGCATACTTTACTAGAGTTTTATATGTATGATTATTTTTTTGAAGTGGTGGAAAAGTATGACGCCCTTACAGGGAATATTACTAAGCTTGCGCTGAATAAAAAGCAATTTTTGTTGGATAAAGCCACTAAGAATCTTACACAAAATCCTGAACACGGCGATAATTATATTCGCTTGGGGCAGGTGTTGCAGGATATGCAAAGGTTTGACGCCGCTGTGCATATTATGCAAAGAGCTATACAGAAATTTCCTCAATGGGCTTTACCCCAAGCAGGTCTTGCTAATGTTTATTTAGCTAAAGGAGAGCTAAAAATGGCTTTACATCATGCTAAAGAGGCTTTGAATCTTGAGCCGCATGATATTAAAATAAAGCAAGTATTCGCTCATTGCATGTACCTACTTGGGAAAAAATAACGATTTTATGGGGTTAAAAATATCCTCCCAAGGTGGCGGAAAAAATTAAAACGCATCCACCTATGGCTCGAATATATTTCACAAAGAGCGGTGTTTTTTGTGCAAACTCTGCATTGGCAAGCCCCACTAGGGACGCATAGCCCAATGTGGGTACAATAGAATTGACTACGCCAAAGACAGCCAATAAGAGCATGGCCAGTGCAGGTGGTAAGGCGCTGGCATAACCCAAGGTTGTCAGTAAAGGGACACAAGGTATGGTGGCGTAAAGCGCTCCTGCACCCATATAAAAGCCTTTTCGCAAAGGGATGCGCGTCGGTGAAATATGGGAAGAACATGCACCGCAGCCTGTATCCTTACAAGATTTTTGAAAAAATACGGCATATAACAGCCATGCGCCAAAGAGTAAGGTAACACCGCGCATAAGCCACGCTGTACTTTGTGGGTATATTTCTTCTAAAGAGCTGAGGAGCGTTGCGCCCAATAAAGAGGCTAAAAGCCCCATAACAGCCAAAGCCACTACCTTTCCCAAAGAAAAAAGTACCATGGATTTTCTGCTGTTATGGATGCTATTGCCTTCGCCTAAGAGTGAGCCTAAAATAAAGGGGGTTGTTATAGTACCACAGCCAAAACTACACCCAAAGCCCATAACGGCAACGGCGGAAAAAATCATGAAAGTGGACATTATTGAAGGCTTTTTTTGTGCTGTTGCTCTTGCTCGGTGGCAATAATAGCAGCACCAATGGCACCGTTAAATTGTGGATACACTGCAGGATTTACATCACACATAAGGGCGTCTTCAATGGCAAGGCGCAGACCATCGTTTAGGGCGCCGCCGCCAGTCATAAGGACATAGCCGCTGCTTTTATACTTTCGTGCCAAGCGTGCTACGCGTTTTGCCATGGAAATATGCATTCCGCAAAGAATATCCGCGCGACTTTTCTTTTGGGCAATGAGTGAAATAATTTCAGTTTGCGCAAAAACCACACAGGTAGAATTTATCTGACACGGTGTTTTGCTTTGTGCAGAGTACTCTGCCACTTTATCAATGGTTGTTTCTAATACGCCTGCTATAACTTCAATAAATTTGCCTGTACCAGCGGCGCATTTATCATTCATAATAAAGTTTTTCACGCCGCCTTGCTCGTCCAAGGCAATGATTTTACTGTCTTGTCCGCCAATATCAATAATCATAGCTGGTTGCGTGCCTTGGGGAGAAGTGATTTTTGTCCCTTGGGCGTGGGCTGTGATTTCAGAAATGGTATCATTTGCCAAAGAAATGGTGCGTCTGCTGTAGCCTGTGGCGGTGATAAAGGCTATATCTTCACGCGTAATACCCGCTTCTTCCATAAGTAATTGCAACATTTTTTCACAGGTGCTGTCATTATCAATACCAGTAGGGAGCACTTTGACGGCAATGACCTTATTTTCTTTAATAAGCGCTGCTTTGATATAGGTGGAACCACCATCAAAACCCAAATAATACTTAGCCATGACGTCTCCTTTGCTCTATCATTTCCATAAAAGCTTCAAATCGTATTTTTACTTGCTCCACATCTTCGGTGCTAAAATCTGTTTCCACGCGAAGAAGGGGGATTTTTTCTTTTTCACAAAATTCTTCCATGGCTGCCAGTTCAAAGTCAAAGGGCACACAGCCGCGCAGCACATGATAAATAATACCTTCCGCCTTAGATTTTTGTAGCTTTGTTTTTAAACTACACAGCCTGTCTGTAAGGTCGTCAAAAACAGGGCAAGTACAGGCGGCAAAATAGCGCGCTGTTAAGGCGCGTAAAATACCTACTGTACTATAATCATTAGGGATAACAGGGTCATACATAAGTCTGCCAGAAAGGCAAGACTCATCTCCTACAATATGCGCTCCCAATTCCTCAATCAAAAGCGGTACTTTGAAATTGGGAAAGCTTATGGGAGAGCCCGCAATAAAGACGCGCGGTTTGATTTTTTTACTTGTGTAAGGAAGTCTTTCTTTGCGTTCAATGGATTCAATGAATTTTTTTGTGGCTTGTGTCCACGCCGCCGGCTCTGTATAGCAAAAGCTGTTCATGGCAAACATGACTTCCGAGCCTAGCACTTGCGGATTGTCTGCATGGAGTTTTTTCTGCAATATATAGGCTTGCTGCTGTGCGGCATTGATATCAAAACAAGCTTGTACCAATTTTTTATTGCACAGGGTTTTCCCCGTTTGGTGCTCTAAGGTTTTTATCAGTGCATGCATGGTGTGTACTGTTTTTTCAAAAGAACGGTGATCCTTTGTCATAACAACAGGCACAGGCACGATGGGAATAAACTCTGAAAGAATTTCAGCGCTTTTACGTTTTCCCTCACAGGTCATGGGCATAATAGCCAGCTCACATTGATTGTAGAGGGG
>CAYJFR010000070.1:4483-10264 GCA_964369335.1 uncultured Desulfovibrionaceae bacterium
CGTATATATCTGTCTCTAGTGCGTTGTTCCATGCTATTTGGTATACCTTTCTGATTCAATGATGGTTTTACCCATAAGTTCAAAGCGTAGGGCGTCTTTTTCGGGGCATACTTCAATGCACTTCATACAGTACACACAGTCAGAGTGTGTAATATCTTTGTGTTCTCTGTCTTCGTACACTTCTTTAATGTCCATAGGACATACCTCTAAGCAAGCTCTACAGTGAGTGCAGGCACTGCCACATTTTTTTATACGACTTCCGCTGATTTTGTTAACCAGACCTATTAAGGCGCCGACGGGGCACACTTTGCAAAAGGCTCTATCGTTAAGAAAGGCAAGGGAGAGCAATACCACAGCCCAAAACATACTGGTAGCATTAAAGGGGCTTACATAGCCTGTGATGGTAACGGTAAAATACTGCACAGGACAGACGTCACAAAAATCGTAAAAGAAAATATAAAAGACCAAAAACCATTTACCCAGCACAAGCACAGGGGCAAGCCTAGGGGAAAAGTTTACTTGGGTAAGGCGCATTTTTTGCCTTACCAAGGTGAACATGTCTTGCATAAAGCCAAAAGGACAGACATAACCACACCATAAACGCCCAAAGGCTATGGCAAGCAATACGCATATGACAAAGCTGATAAAAGCCGACCCTGAAAGTAGTGTACCCACAAATTTTGTGAGGGCAATACACACCCCTCTGGTGGTGCCGCCGCCTATATATTCACAGTTGAATATGGGTAAAAGAATCTCTCTTTGTTGTCCTATAAAATATCCTGCAAAGCTGAATACAAGCCAAAAACCTAAGAGAATGAGCAGTCTGGTATGGGTAATGCTAGTCTTTTTCATCAATTTTGCCTTTGGTGGACAGCACAGGGAGCGGTGGAATAGTATCGACGGTGAATCTTCTGTACAATAAATATATAATAAAGCAGCAAATGGCAGATGCTGCCACTACTTCTACAATGATAACCAAGGCGCCGGCGGGAGTGAAGGTGGTTTTAAAGCCGCCTTTATTCATACTTTGTTGACCGCCGCCTTGCTGCATTTGCTTGCGCATTTTTTCTCTTTCTTTCATGCGCTTTTGGTATTCTAAATTTTCTGCGGCATAGATGGAGGAAATCATTTCTTCTATGGCGGGGGGTAAATCTATTCTATCTCTTCTGATAAGTGAGTTGAGCGAATTGGAAATATATACGCTCACAAACATGAAAACAATAAGGTAGATGGCAAATTTTCTCAGCTTATTGTTGGCCCAAAAGCTGTGAAACGCATTTTTTGACTGCGTGGCTATACTGAGTAAGTACATGGTATTCTCCTTTATACGGCTTGGGTAGAGGGGCTATTTTTGAGCATTTCGTAAAAGGCTTCCACACGGATTTTTATTTGTTCATTATCCGTGTTGGTATAGTCTGTTTCGATGCATAAAAATGGAATAGAGTGCTTTATGGCGTATTTTTCAATTTGCTCTGCTTCATAGGCTTCAGAAATCTGCCCTTTTAACAGGTAATAAATAATACCACGAGTTTCTTGGGGTACTTTATAGCGCTCTTCATTGGCTAGTATTTGTGCGGATGAAGCATGCATATATTGAAATTTAAAACATTCATATAAAAGGAAAAAAGAAAATTTATATATGGTTATTTTTCGAAAGTCGGGCAGCTTTAAGCAGTGATTGGTAAAGTGTGTAATACCTACATCACTGAAAATTTTATAAATCTTACTGCTTGGAAATTTAATATGCGAGCCTAATAGTACAAACATGTCTGTATTGTCCGTAACGTCTACATCATGCAAGTATTTCTCTATTTCTTGACACCAGAGGTCTTTTCTTTCGTCAAGGTAGAGAGTTTGCAAAAAGAAATCTTGTACAAAGCGTGGTAGAGCTTGCCATTGAGGACTTCTGGTAAGAGCATGTGCTTGCTTATATTCTCTCAGCTCTTGTCTGAGTTTGCGAAAACGTAAACGTGAATTGTTAATCCTGCCTAGGCTATTTAAAAGCTTATATTGCTGATAAGCGTAACTTATGGGCATTTTTGCCAAAAGATACGAAGGCGGTTCTACCTCAATGAGTGGAATGGACAAGTCTTTAAGATAGTAGATGATTTTTTTATAGCTGTCATTGCTGGCGGAGATGATAATGGCGTCAAGGTCTTCAAGAATATTGATTTCTTGGTTGAACAAAAAACCTAGGGTGGATTTTGCTACAGGGTCGCTGATTTGTGGAAATATATGACCGGCGTCCTCTCCAAGACAAAAACTTCCGCCACTGAGTAGCACAGGTGTGAATCCAAAAGCGCGTACATAGAGGCTGTAAAATTCATCACCGATAATGCCAACTTTTCGCTCCTTAGCTGATTTTTTCTTTTTTTTTATGTCCACGAGAAGCTTGATAAAGTATTCTGGCATACTTTTTTCTTTTTCTAGTTCAGTAATAAGGTCTTTAATTTCTTCAGAATATTCCATTATTGTCCTCTCGTACAGCAGTGTATCTTTTTACGGCTTCTAGATTATTTTGAACTTAACTGTCAATGTCTTTTTTATTAACAGGGGTTAATATAAACTTTACAAAGAGTGAAGATTTTTTTGAGAGGGGGAGGGGGATTTATATGAAAGCCCATAAAATATACGAGCCTTCATATCATAAGGAAGAGAAAAGTGTCGATTACGCTTTTTTAACCTTTTTCATGATTTCTATGAGGTGTGGGCGTAAGTTGGCACACAGTTGTGTATTTTCATGACGGCGTATAACCTCTGCAAAAAGCTTGAGACCCAAGCCAAAAGCCGCCGCGTCTTCAGTGGGGATGATGTTTTTTTCTTGTAATTTTTCCACTATGACAAAAATATCTTCGTGTAAAGTAGTTTCAAAGGAAAGGGGCGTTATTTGGGGGGTGTTTCCTGCTGCATCACGGACATAATCACAGGTTATTTTGTAAATGTGTTCTTGCATGGGGGCTCCTTGTTTATGGTATAAAAAATATAGGCACAGGTTTTGTATATTCTATGGCGTTGACAAAAAAATTAGCCGAGGCTAATTTTTTGAGAAAATAATATTTTTTTCAAGGTGATATATATGCAAGACGCTGAACTTATTCTGACTCAATGTAGCCCAAATTTAGAAGCCCTTTGGAAAGAAGTTTTTCATGAAGGGGTGAAAATTGAAAAAGCAAAGGGGAATATGCTTCGTGAAAATGAGGAAAAGAAGTTGTATTTTCTATATAAGGGAGAGGTAAACCTTCTCAGCGTCTCTATGAACGGTAAAGAGCGCTTGCTTGGGCAAAGCAAAGCACCAGCTCTTTTGTGTGAAGAAAGTGTTTTATCCGACAATACTTGCTCATATACGCTTATTGTTTGTAATACACCATGCACCTTATACGCCTTTTCAAAAGCGTGGGTGCATACAAAACTTTTGGCGCAACACCCTGAATTGACATATACTTTACTGCAAAGTCTTGCCAGTAAAACCATAAAGCTTTTGAATCAAAGAGTTTTTTTGCGTTCTGAAAATATCCCTTCGCTTATTTGTGCTTTTTTACAGCAACATCGTGTTCAAGAAGGGGAAAAAATATATGCTAAACCTCTTCTTTCTCAAATAGCCTTGGCAAGCTTTTTAGGCGTGCATCCTGTTTCCCTCAATAAGGCATTAAAAAAACTCTCTCAACAAGGTGTCATAGGAAAGTATCATAAGGATGCGACTCCTATTCTTAATGAAGAGCTCTTTCTCTCTTATGTGGAAAATGGCAGAGAGTGAATACTTCTTTCATCTGACAAATTTTTCTTGGCTTGCAACAAAATTAAAACCTAGTAAAATAGTATAATATAAAGTTATTACGCTGTTTTGGTCGATGTGCAATTTTATAACTATTTAAAATTATAAAATAAAAAACAATAGTAAAATAGTATGAATTGTCTTGACAAAAGCTCTATTAAAACATAGTAAATCGCTACGCAATAAAGCGTGTGAGTGTTTTATGAATACTCCTTGTATGACAAGCTGTCTTTTTTTTGCGATAGCTTGAGGGCTGATAATTTCATATATCATGCCTGAGGATTATATCCTCGTTGTTCGGTTTTATTCTACCGATCACTTATTTCCCCCCCTTACTTGGTGACGAGCCTTCATAGGCGTCGTCTTTTTTGTTGCATAACACTTGGTTACGTTGTGTTTCATTATATATATTCATAAGCTATTTTAGAAAGAAGGAAGTTCTCATGGCTGATATTTTGTTGCAAAAACCTGCTAGTGGTCAAAAAGTGACTCTTACTCCGCAAGCTGAAGACCGTTTGGTGTTTCAATTTGATTCTAGTACTGCGACGCTTACGCGTGACGGCGATATGCTTGTTATGTCCTTTGAAGACGGTGCGACTATTTCACTAGCAGATTTTTACGTGGCGTATACCGCAGAAAATATGCCCACATTTCTTATTGGGGGTCTAGAAGTAGACGGGCAGGAGTTTTTTGCAAGTCTTGGTGAGGAGCTTATGCCAGCAGCAGGTCCCACAACTGTCACAGTACAAGGCAGCGGAACCACCGTGGATACCATTGGCGGTACTTTGCTTGCGGGTATAGACCGCCTCAGCGGTTTGGATCAAAGCTATGAAGAGGCTGTATTGCTTGATTTAGTAGAGCCTACACCTGTAGTAAATACAGCGCCTACGGTATTGAATATTATAGCTCTTGGGACTTCTAACGCTCCTGCTGGTGTGGATGCACATATTGGTGTGACAGAATCTGGTGTAGGGCGCGGCACGCATCCCAATGATGTGTATCTTGGTGATCTTACGGCACAAGGACAAATTATTGCCGACGATGTAGACGGTGATACTTTACGCTTTTACTTGGATGGTGGTCTTACAGGAAGCGTTCAAGGGCAATACGGAACGTTCACATTGAATGCTGACGGAACGTTTTCCTACACATTGACGGGCGATAAGCTGGATAACACCACAAAGGATAATGTGGACAGCTTAAATCATGGGCAAAATGTTCAAGAAAGCTTTGTGGTGTATGTGGATGACGGTAGAGGTGGTGTAACTTCTGTGGTGGTTAAGGTCAACGTACAAGGCACCAATGATAAGCCAGAAGTTTCCTTTACGGCAGATAATAATGACATGACCGTAGCCGAGCGTGACGACATAGCTACCAATGAAGACGATTTCAGCGCCACAGGTAATATCAGCGTCATAGATTATGACCAAGACGGTGACTCTTACGCCAAGCAAAGTTTGAGTGTAGAGCTTGACGGCACTACACTATCTTCTTCTGCGCTTCATGCTGGTGAAAGTGTATCTATAGAGGGGTTATACGGCACATTGACCATTGACGGCAGCACAGGCGACTATACCTATACATTATACATCCCTGCCGACGGTGATAAGTATGACGCCGTGGCAAAGCTTGGCAATGAAAGTGTGAAAGAATCCTTTACGGTCACTTCTACAGATATTCACGGCGCTACAGGTTCTACACAGCTTGAATTCACCATACAAGGCTCTGACAATGGCGTTATTGTAGTGCCTCAAGACCCTAATAACAGTGCTGGATTCAAGCATATTGTGGATGAAGATGATTTAACCACAGGTACAGATACAAGCAAAGAAAGCGTCAGTTTTACAGAAAGCTTTACTGTCACCGCACAAGACGGCCTTACAGAAATTCTTGTGGACGGCGTTGTTGTTGCCACATGGAACGAGGCTACCGACATGTGGGATTATACAAATCCCGCCGCCGCCGCTCACGGTACGGTGTCTGTCACTGTGACAGGTGGTATAGAATCA
>CAYJFR010000071.1:0-4252 GCA_964369335.1 uncultured Desulfovibrionaceae bacterium
GGATGTAGTAGTAATCCTGTGCGGAGTCGTTTAAGGTACCAAAGTGAATCTTAAGTTGACCAGTGGATGTCAAGTTTGAACCGTTGTGCGTGCCAGAGAGTGTACCGTCTAAAAGCTTTACGCCGTTAAAGTCGGTTGCGTTGGCAATACGGGTGATTTCAGAAGCGATAGCTTGGTATTCTGACTCAATCATTAAACGTTGTGTAGAGTCATAAGTACCAGTTGCAGCTTGCTCTGCCAATTCCTTCATACGAATGAGTTGGGCATCTATAACACCAAGAGCGCCGTCAGCTGTTTGTAACAGAGAGATAGCGTCGTTAGCGTTTCTTACACCTTGATTTAAAGCAGCGATATCAGCACGCATAAGCTCGCGGATAGCAAGACCAGCGGCATCATCAACGGCGCCATTAATACGTAAGCCAGAAGACAAACGTGCAGTAGACGTGCTCAGGTTACCATAATGGTTGTTCAAAGTGTTGGCAGCATTCAAAGACATTGCGTTGTGATTAATTGTAAGTCCCATAACATTCCTCCATGAATGTTTTGTCGCCTAGTGGAGCTTTACGCGCGATTGCTTCCTTGCAATCTTCCACCGACAGACTCTCGCCGCTACGGGCAAGAGTTTTATGTGATAGTAATGAGTACATACTGTACTTATGCCATAGTGAACAGAACAGACTTCTGGGTAGCCTACTTGCGGGGAAAAACTTTCCTTCACAAGCTCTGTAATAGTAATAGAGCAAATAGCGTACCAAGGGAATTTTTTGCCCATTTTTTCGTATAAGGCAATCTTGAAAAAAGCATACAAAAATGAATACCTTCAACATTACAGTATGTTGAAGGTATTCATTTTCGGAAAAATATGCTGAATATTTCTTTCAGCTTCTTTTCAAAAAGCGTTCATGACGGCAATATATTCTCTTGAGGGAAAAAAATTGCCGCCATAAAAGAGAGAGCTCTAAATGTTTTATTAACCACCAATAAGGTTCATTGCCATACGTGGCATAGAGTTGGCTTGTCCAAGCATAGCTACAGCAGACTGGGTCAAAATCTGATTGCGCACAAAATTGGTCATTTCCATGGAAACGTCCACATCAGAAATACGAGATTCAGCAGCAGCCATATTTTCAGATTGAATGGTCAAGTTGTCCACAGTGGCTTCAAGACGGTTTTGCAAGGCGCCAATATGTGCTCTAATTTTATCCTTAGAGACAATGGCGTCTTGAACGGCAACCAAGGACATCTGCGCTTGTGATTGCGTGGATAAAGTATGACCAGCATCCAAAGTACTTTGCATACCGAGTCCCAAGGCTGAAGCTGTGGTATTACCAATACGAATATGGTAATAATCTTCGGCAGAATCATTGAGCGTACCAAAGTGAATAAGAAGTTGGCCAGTTGATGTTAAGCCGTTACCATTATGTGTGCCAGAAAGGGTACCGTCCAAAAGCTTTACACCGTTAAAATCGGTGGCGTTGGCAATACGTGTTATTTCTGAGGCAAGAGATTGATACTCTGATTCAATCATAAGACGCTGTGTAGAATCATACGTACCTGTAGAGGCTTGCTCTGCCAATTCTTTCATGCGAATAAGCTGTGCGTCAACAACACCAAGAGCGCCGTCAGCTGTTTGCAATAAGGAAATAGCATCGTTGGCGTTACGCACACCTTGATTTAAGGCTGCAATATCAGCACGCATAAGCTCGCGAATGGCAAGACCAGCGGCATCGTCAGCCGCGCCATTAATACGTAAGCCTGAAGACAGTCGCGCAGTAGATGTACTTAAATTGCCATAGTGATTATTCAGCGTATTGGCAGCATTTAACGACATAGCGTTGTGATTAATTGTAAGTCCCATAACATTCCTCCATGAATGTTTTTTTCGCCAAGTGGAGCTTTACGCGCGACTGCTCCCATGCAATCTTCCACTACTTTTCCTCTTTCTTTTGTATGGAAGAGGAAGTTTCTTGCGAAAATACTGTAGTCACCTAGAGGGAAAAATGTACCACTCTAGCTGTGTACAATCCATTTCAGCAAGATGCATACCAGAGGATTTTTTCTTATACATATCACAAGGCTTATAACCGTGCTTTAGCTAGGTTTTTAAACAAAGAAATGCCTCCAAGATTTTACAATCTTGAAAGCATCACAAGCTCAGAAGAAAGGTGTGTGCCCCCTCTGCAGAAGACACACACTTTCTATATGTGAAATTAACCGCCGATAATATTCATGGCCATACGTGGCATGGAGTTAGCCTGTCCAAGCATAGCAACAGCAGATTGAGTTAAAATTTGGTTACGTACAAAGTTGGTCATTTCCATAGAAACGTCCACATCAGAAATACGAGATTCAGCAGCAGCCATATTTTCAGATTGAATGGTCAAGTTGTCCACAGTGGCTTCAAGACGGTTTTGCAAGGCGCCAATATGTGCTCTAATTTTATCCTTAGAGACAATGGCGTCTTGAACGGCAACCAAGGACATCTGCGCTTGTGATTGCGTGGATAAAGTATGACCAGCATCCAAAGTACTTTGCATACCGAGTCCCAAGGCTGAAGCTGTGGTATTACCAATACGAATATGGTAATAATCTTCGGCAGAATCATTGAGCGTACCAAAGTGAATAAGAAGTTGGCCAGTTGATGTTAAGCCGTTACCATTATGTGTGCCAGAAAGGGTACCGTCCAAAAGCTTTACACCGTTAAAATCGGTGGCGTTGGCAATACGTGTTATTTCTGAGGCAAGAGATTGATACTCTGATTCAATCATAAGACGCTGTGTAGAATCATACGTACCTGTAGAGGCTTGCTCTGCCAATTCTTTCATGCGAATAAGCTGTGCGTCAACAACACCAAGAGCGCCGTCAGCTGTTTGCAATAAGGAAATAGCATCGTTGGCGTTACGCACACCTTGATTTAAGGCTGCAATATCAGCACGCATAAGCTCGCGAATGGCAAGACCAGCGGCATCGTCAGCCGCGCCATTAATACGTAAGCCTGAAGACAGTCGCGCAGTAGATGTACTTAAATTGCCATAGTGATTATTCAGCGTATTGGCAGCATTTAACGACATAGCGTTGTGATTAATTGTAAGTCCCATAACATTCCTCCATGAATGTTTTTTTCGCCAAGTGGAGCTTTACGCGCGACTGCTCCCATGCAATCTTCCACTACTTTTCCTCTTTCTTTTGTATGGAAGAGGAAGTTTCTTGCGAAAATACTGTAGTCACCTAGAGGGAAAAATGTACCACTCTAGCTGTGTACAATCCATTTCAGCAAGATGCATACCAGAGGATTTTTTCTTATACATATCACAAGGCTTATAACCGTGCTTTAGCTAGGTTTTTAAACAAAGAAATGCCTCCAAGATTTTACAATCTTGAAAGCATCACAAGCTCAGAAGAAAGGTGTGTGCCCCCTCTGCAGAAGACACACACTTTCTATATGTGAAATTAACCGCCGATAATATTCATGGCCATACGTGGCATGGAGTTAGCCTGTCCAAGCATAGCAACAGCAGATTGAGTTAAAATTTGGTTACGTACAAAGTTGGTCATTTCCATAGAAACGTCCACATCAGAAATACGAGATTCAGCAGCAGCCATATTTTCAGACTGAATGGTCAAGTTATCTACAGTGGCTTCAAGGCGGTTTTGTAAAGAACCGATATGAGCTCTGATCTTATCCTTAGAGACGATAGCGTCTTGAATGGCTACCAAAGAAACCTGCGCCTGAGACTGTGTTGACAAGGTATGACCAGCGTCAGTCACACTTGAGTTACCAAGACCAAGAGCAGACGCAGTACTTGTACCGATACGGATATCGTAAAAGTCTTGTGCAGAGTCGTTCAAGGAACCAAAGTGAATACGAAGTTCACCAGTAGAAGTCAAACCAGTACCATTGTGTGTTCCAGAAAGTGTACCGTCTAGCAACTTTACACCGTTAAAGTCGGTGGCGTTGGCGATACGAGTGATTTCTGAAGCAATAGCTTGATACTCAGACTCAATCATTAAACGCTGTGTAGAGTCATAGGTACCTGTAGCGCCTTGTTCTGCCAATTCCTTCATACGAATAAGCTGCTCGTCAATAACGCCAAGAGCGCCATCAGCGGTTTGTAACAAGGAAATAGCGTCATTAGCATTTCTTACACCTTGATTTAAGGCGGCAATGTCAGCACGCATAAGTTCGCGAATAGCAAGACCAGCAGTGTCATCAGCAGCGCCGTTAATGCGCAAACCAGAAGATAAACGAGCG
>CAYJFR010000071.1:4262-10142 GCA_964369335.1 uncultured Desulfovibrionaceae bacterium
CAACATTCAACGACATCGGATTGTGATTAATTGTAAGACCCATAACATTCCTCCATGAATGTTTGACAGCCTGATGGAGCAATATGCGCGACTGCGTCCGTGCAGTCTTCCATCAACAGCCCCCTAATAAGGGGTTTTGTACATGTGTAAAATACGTACATACTATACGTAGCCATTTGCCATACAGGGAAAGTAAAAAGAGGATTTTTTACTCTAGCTAGGCAAGTTTTGCCTACTACAACCCTTTACTAGATATGTAGCAATATGCGTGCCATTTATGAATAATTTCAAATAGATATATTTTATTCTAAACCTAAAGTTTTTGAAAAAAGTGCCGATAAAGACTTTTTTGCTGTTAGATTTTTCCTAGTAAAAAAATAAGAAAACGCCTCTTTTTCTGCTTCTTCATTATATATAGGGAATTTTTTTCCTCCTCTGTTTTTTGAGCGCAAAAAAATAGGGGAGCCCTCGATGGACTCCCCTTTCTTATTTAACTAATACAGCGATCTATAGCAATTAGCCGCCAATCAAGTTCAACGCCATACGTGGCATGGAGTTAGCTTGACCAAGCATGGCCACAGCAGACTGAGTAAGGATTTGATTACGTACAAAAGTTGTCATTTCAGCAGCTACGTCAGCGTCAGAAATACGAGATTCTGCGGCTTGTACGTTTTCAGACTGAATGGTTAAGTTTTGTACAGTGGCCTCAAGACGGTTTTGCATAGCACCAAGGTTTGCTCTGATCTTATCCTTAGATACAATGGCATTGTTAATGCCCACAAGTGCTTCTTGTGCCAAAGACTGTGTGGAAATACTAAAGCCGTCACTGGTAGATGCAGCAGAATTACCAATGCCAAGAGCTGAAGCCGTACTATTACCGATGGTTACATCATAATAGTCTTGTGCTGAATCGTTGCCTGTACCGAAGTGAACACGCACAGCACCGGTAGAGGTCAAGCCTGTACCATTGTGTGAACCGGACAAGGTGCCGTCCAGTAACTTAGTGCCGTTAAAGTCGGTGGCGTTGGCAATACGAGTGATTTCTGAGGCAATGGCTTGATACTCAGACTCAAGCATTAAACGCTGTGTAGAGTCATAGGTACCAGTAGCTGCTTGCTCTGTAAGCTCCTTCATACGAATGAGCTGCTCGTCGATAACGCCAAGGGCGCCGTCAGCGGTTTGCAATAGAGAAACAGCGTCGTTGGCGTTACGTACGCCTTGATTTAAGGCTGCAACATCAGCGCGCATAAGCTCGCGAATAGCCAAGCCAGCAGCATCATCAGATGCCCCATTAACGCGCAAGCCAGAAGAAAGACGCTCGATAGAAGTTTGTAGGCTACCGTAATGAGTACCTAAATTGTTCTTTGCCGCAGTTGCCATAGGATTGCTGTTGATATACATACCCATAACATTCCTCCTTGAATGTATTGTGGAATTTGGCGAAATTTTCCTTTCATCCATGAAAGTTCCATCGCCTTACCCTGTCTATCGGCAAATTTTTCCTACTCTTTAGGCTTGCTAGGAAAAATTTGCCCACTTTTTATTTTTACGCTATAAGCTTGCATAGCTACACGCAGTAATGTACTTTTTGCACGGAGCAAAAAAGCTTTGTTAGAGGAAAATTTTACAGCTTCTTCATAAAAAAGAAAAACGCAAAAGGAATTTTTTATGCCTACAGCACCCAGCACGCTTTCAAGTATGCATATCCGTGAATATAAAGGTCGCAAAAAAATTGTTATGCTCACCGCTTATGACTATCCCTCCGCTGTACTGGCTGATCAGTCTGGCGTGGATATTCTCCTTGTGGGTGATTCTTTGGGCATGGTTGTTTTGGGAAAAAATGACACGCTTAATGTGAGTATGGATATAATGGTGCATCACTGTCGCGCTGTGGCTCAAGCGCAACAACGTGAAGATGCCCGCGCCCTTGTGGTGTGTGATATGCCTTTTTTAAGTTATGAAGAAAGCCCACAAGTGGCTTTGCGCAATGCTGGTAGACTTATGGTAGAAGGCGGCGCGCGTGCCGTGAAGCTCGAAGGCTCATATTCCATTATTCCACAAATTAAAACGCTCATTGACGCAGGTATCCCTGTCATGGGGCATATCGGACTGACGCCACAGCGCGTGTCCACCCTAGGCGGCTATAAAGTTCAAGGACGCACTGCACACGATGCTCAAGCCTTACTTAAAGAAGCCAAAGCCCTTGAAGAAGCTGGATGTTTTTCTCTTGTGCTTGAATGTGTACCGCATCAAGTGGCGGCCATAATCACAGAAGCTTTGCACATTCCCACCATAGGTATTGGCGCAGGAAAAGACTGTGACGGACAAGTGCTTGTTTTCCATGATATGCTTGGCATAAATACAAAACATACACCAAAATTTGTAAAAAAATATGCCTACCTTGCTGATAATATTTCACAAGCTATAGGCGCTTATGTGGCTGATGTACATTTAGAAAACTTCCCTCAAGAAGAACATGTTTTTTCTTTAAACCAGGAAGAGCTCTCTCAGTTGCAACAACTTTTAAAGGACACACAATAAATGCTACGCTCCCCTGTACCCCGTGTGGCTGCCATACACGATCTTTCTGGCTTTGGTCGGACATCGCTTACTGTGGTTATCCCTATTTTGTCCTCTATGGGTATACAAGTATGTCCCATGCCCACGGCTGTACTTTCTACACACACAACAGAATTCACAGATTTTTCTTTTCATGACCTTGTGGGTGAGATGCATAATTTTCTCGCCCACTGGCGACAGTTAAATCTTTCTTTTGATGCTATCTATTCTGGATTTTTAGGTTCTCCTGAGCAAATGGAAGTGGTGGAAGATACCATTAAATACTGTAAAAGGCGTCATGGTATTGCCGTTGTAGACCCTGTACTAGGCGATAATGGTAAGCTTGACCCAACCATGACCCCTGAAATGGTGGCGCGCATGCGTTATCTTGTGTCCCATGCTGATTGCATTACCCCCAACCATTCCGAAACGTGCTGGCTTTTGGATATACCGTATACACCAATCATAAGTATTGCTGAAGCGCGTGAACGGTTGGTACGCTTGACAGAAATGGGACCAAAAATTGCCGTTATCACCTCAGCTCCTATCAGCACCACCAAGAATACTTGCTCTGCTGTGGCTTATGATGCACGGCAAGACCGTTTTTGGCGTGTGGACTGTCCGTATATCCCTGCTTTTTACCCTGGCACAGGAGATTCTTTTGCTTCTGTACTCACTGGCGCGTTGTTGCAAGGAGATTCTTTGCCTGTAGCTATGGACAGAGCTGTACAATTTGTCACCATGTGCATACGCGCTACTTTTGGACACAGCGAGCCTAATCGCTATGGCATATTATTAGAGCGCGTATTACACGCTTTACACGCCCCTGTAACCGCCTCCCACTATGAACTTTTAGAAGACACACAATAATGACCTCTACAAATAATCTCCCCATCGGTATTTTTGATTCCGGCGTGGGCGGACTTACGGTATTACGTGCCATAAGTCAGGCTTTACCCCATGAAGACTTACTTTATTTAGGTGATACAGCTCGCCTACCTTATGGCACCAAAAGCCCTGAAACAGTTACTGCTTATGCCTTACAAGCGGCATCTAAACTTGTGGAGCGCGGCATAAAAATGTTGGTTATTGCTTGCAATACCGCCACAGCGGCGGCACTTACAGCATTGAGTGAAGCCTTTGCTCCTTTGCCTGTGGTGGGTGTTATTGCTCCTGGCGCTAAGGCGGCTGTGGAAAAAACTCAAAATGGGCACATTGCTGTCATAGCCACAGAAGGAACCATTAAAGGGCTTGCTTATCACAAAGCCATTGCTTCCTTACGCCAAGATACACGTATTACAGGGCAAGCATGTACGCTTTTTGTACATCTTGCTGAAGAGGGGTGGATGGATGGCCCCATAGTGGAAGGTGTGGCAAAGCGTTATCTTGAAGATATTTTTCTGGATGACACAAGTGTAGAAAAACCTGACACCTTGCTTCTTGGATGCACACACTTTCCCCCTTTACGTCACGCGCTCTTGCAGGTGGTGGGAGAAGGTGTACATCTTGTAGACTCAGCCGCCACGACCGCCCAAGCTGTTAAGGAGGAATTGCAAAAACACTCCTTGCTCAACCATACAACAGATTTTGGAAAACATCATTTTATGACCACAGACGATACAGTACGTTTTGCACGCGTTGGTTCTCTCTTTTTAGGTGAGAAATTGCAAAAAAATGCTGTAGAGCATATGGACTTATAGCTTTTATGAGTATACTGTGCACAGAGCAGTGCATGCGAAGATATAATTGAGGATAGAAAATACATGACTTATACTCCCGTATCTATGATTCCTGGTCCCACACAAGTTCCCTCTTTTGTACGCGAAGTGTTGGCGCGTGATTATGGGCAAAATGAAGATAATTTCTTGCCTTTATACAGCGCTACCAATGCTCTCCTTGCAAAGTTTATGGGGACGCAACATTCAGTCATCTCTATGACGGGTGAAGGAATGCTGGCGCTTTGGGCTGGGCTTAAAAGCTGTCTTGCATCTGGAGATAGAGTTCTTTCTATTGGCACAGGTGTTTTTGGTGACGGCATAGGGGATATGGCGGCGAGTATAGGTTGTCAGGTACGTAAAGTATCCTTTAATTATGATACGACCATCTGTGATTTAGAAAGTATTGAAACAGCCATTGTGGATTTTAAGCCACATATGATTACGGCTGTACACTGTGAAACGCCTTCAGGGACATTGAATCCTCTTGAGGCGCTAGGACAGCTTAAAAAGAAACACAATGTGCCATTATTGTATGTAGATGCGGTGTCAAGTCTTGGCGGCGCGCCTGTGCTCATGGATGCATGGAATATTGATATTCTTCTCGGCGGTTCACAAAAGTGCTTTTCCGCACCGCCTAATATCTGCTTTTTGGGCATAAGCCCTGCTGCATGGCAAAAAGCAGAACAAGTGGCTTATGCTGGCTACGATGCCATTTTACCGTGGCGCAATGTCGTAGAAGAAAATCTGTGCCCTTATACTCCCTATTCTCATGGGGTAGCGGCGCTTCATGCTTCTTTGCAACAACTTATGCATGAAGGTATGGAACGCGTTTTTGCACGTCATGAAGAGGCGGCAAAAGCATGCCGTGAAGGGCTTACAGCACTAGGAATACAGCTTTGGCCTGTGGAAGGAGCGCAACACTCACCCACAGTTACTGCGGCATATATTCCTCAGGGCTTCACATGGGAACAGTGGCAAAAGGCTTTACATGTACGCGGACTTGACGTAGGAGGCTCTTTTGGCCCTATGGCAGGTAAGGTATTCCGTATGGGGCACATGGGAAGTCAGGCGCATAAATCACTTGTAGAGCAAGGTCTTGCTGCTATACGCGACGCTTTACACACTGCTTCTTAAAAAAAATCTTAGACAAAGGCGCATTTATTGTTGACAAAATACCAAGTTTTATCTTATTGCTTGGAGCTGTCATTTATTTAAAAACCTCATTATTTTATTCTCGGAGAAATGACATGACAAAAGCTGAATTGGTTGATAAGATTTACGCGAAAGCAGGCCTCCCTACAAAGACTATGGCCGAAAGCGCTTTGGACGCAGTTATCGCATCTGTACGCGAAGCTCTTGCCGAAGGTGAGTCCGTAACTTTCACTGGTTTTGGCACATTTAAGGTTACTGAGCGCGCTGCTCGTAAAGGACGCAATCCTCGCACAGGCGCTGAAATTGATATTCCTGCAAGCAAGGTGGCAAAATTCACTCCTGGCAAGCAGCTTAAAGACGCTTTAAAATAGATTTTCCTAGGGGATATTTCCCCATATAACGCGGAGGGGTGGCAGAGCTCGGTTTATCGCGGCGGTCTTGAAAACCGTTG
>CAYJFR010000072.1:0-10048 GCA_964369335.1 uncultured Desulfovibrionaceae bacterium
TAGCATCAGAGTTAGCAGAAATGGTACCAACTTGAGCGATTTCTTTTTGATCGCGAGTAGGCTTGGCAAGGTTGGAAAGTTCGCCCACAAGAGCTTCTACGCCCTTATCAATGCCGCGTTTAATGGCCATAGGATTACGACCAGCAGCAACAAGCTTTACGCCTTCACGATAAATGGCTTGTGCCAAAATGGTAGCAGTGGTGGTACCGTCACCGGCAACGTCAGAGGTTTTGGAAGCTACTTCCTTAACCATTTGAGCGCCCATGTTTTCGAATCTGTCTTCGAGTTCGATTTCTTTAGCAACGGTTACGCCGTCCTTGGTGATAACAGGAGCACCAAAGCTTTTTTCGATAACAACGTTACGACCTTTGGGGCCAAGAGTTACCTTAACTGCATTAGCAAGCTTATCTACACCGCGAGAAAGTTTTTCACGGGCCTTTACATCAAATAAAATTTCTTTAGCTGACATGTTCTATTCTCCTAGGGAATCTATCTATAATAATATAACTAAGCAATAACAGCGAGGATATCGTCTTCGCGCATTACTAAATATTCAGTACCGTCGATTTTCACTTCAGTGCCAGCATATTTGTTGAAAAGAACCGCGTCACCAACTTTAACCTCTAAAGCTATACGCTTGCCGTCTTCAGCAACTCTACCGGGACCTGCAGCAACGATTTCGCCTTTAGAAGGCTTTTCTTTTGCTGTATCAGGGATATAAAGACCACCAGCGGTCTTTTCTTCACTTTCAAGACGCTTTACAAGCACGCGATCGTTAAGGGGCTTTAAAGTCATAATTACCTTTCCTCACAAAATAATGAATTTTGCAGCCCACAGAGAAAATCTGCACGCTGCTGATAGTTGCGTTTTTACCTGTATTTCACAGGCGAACGAAGAGTAGTATAATCCTCATGGAAGAATTGAAAAGGGGGCAAAGGCAAAAAAAACCACTTTTTTTTGTAAAAAACTTTTTTTCACTGTGATATTAATATGTTTTGAAAATTAAAAATATATATTTTTTTTGCCGCCTATAGCTGAAAAAGACTTTTTCTACAATAAATATACACAGCCCCCAGAAATGCATAGGAAGAAACAATGTAAACATCTTCCCCTTAAAAAAATAGTAAAAGTCTTGTTTTTTGCATTTTTATGTGTGCTATTATTTTTATTTTTATCTTTAAAAAAGCCTATTTAAACTATTGAGTACTTACATTCATTTTTACTGTAAAGAAATTTTACTATAAATTAAAAGGTACTAGACTCTTGACTATTTATTCCATATGGATTAGGTGTGAATTACAACACATTAAGGAGAACGTTATGATTGACAAAACAGAACTCTTGCGCATGATTATGCAAAACAATCCAGGTAAAAGCCCTGAATTTATTCTTGAGCAATTCAATACATATGTAAAAGGACTTGCAAGCGTTCATGGAGAGTTGCTCTCTTCTTGTGAAGCTTCTTCTGGTAATGAAGAAAAAAGCGTGCAAGATAAGAAAGCAGAAGAAAAAGCAACCAAAGCTTCTCTTACCTGTGGCTACGTAAAACGTAAACTTGAAGTAAAACCAGAAGACGCCATTACTCATGACAGTATCACTTGCTGTATTTGTGGTCAAAAAGGAAAAACAATATCCTCACGCCACCTTGCAAGACATAACGGTATCACTCGCGAAGGCTATTTAAAATTATGTGGCTACCCAGAAGGCACTGTTCTTATGGCAGGACAACATCTTGAGCGCATGAAGCTTCATGTTCTTAGAGCACAAGAAGCTCGTAAAGCAAAAAGAGAACCCAAAGATTAAAAATAAAACCATAAAAAACTCCTCAAAAATATATTGAGGAGTTTTTTATGACTTATACAAAGACGAAGATGTATTAATATTTTTTAGCTAAAGACGCCGCTTCAGTAAGACGATTTTGTATATAATCACGCATGACATTATCATCTTCTTCTAAATTCAAACATAAAGCGTTCAAACCCATAAGTCCGCTAGGCACAAAATCACCAAGCTCTTCCCTGTCTTGCACCATATCAGCGTAAAAACACACAGAAAGCCAGCGTTCTTCTGCATCATCGTCCACCACATCAATAAGCACAAATAAAGGTCTGTCTTGCTGTGACGGATGCTTTGCACGCAAAGAGTAGCTGATGCCAGGGCGTTCTTTAAATTCTAATTCCATTCCCTCAGCTTTAAGCCATGAATAGTATGCAAAAAAAGCTTCTTTTGCGTTGAGAGGGTCTACTTTCCAAGCATCAAGCCATTGATCAATTTGTGTACAAGTTTGTTCTAAACTCATAAGCACGCTCCTCTAATTACTTTTACATATAAAATAAGGGGAAAACTGCAACACACAGCTTTCCCCTTAAGCATACACTCTAAGACCTTACTGTACAAGGTCTTTTTCATAATTCTTCAATACTGTCTAATTTCTAAACGGAGACATGGCACGCAGTCTCTCCACAATGGAAGGCATTTCTTGAATGACAAATTTCACTTCTTCTTCAGTGGTGTAGCGAGAAAGCGAGAAACGTATGGAGCCGTGCGCATAGGTAAAAGGAATACCCATAGCGCGCAACACATGCGAAGGCTCAAGACTTCCAGAAGTACAAGCAGAACCAGAACTGGCACAAATACCAAACCTGTCTAGCATAAGCAAAATAGCTTCGCCTTCAATATTTTTAAAGGCAATGCTTGAAGTGTTGGGCAAGCGATTGTCCACATCGCCGTTGACAACACTGTCAGGAATAGCATTTGTCAAACCAGCTTCTAACATATCGCGCAAGCGTGCCATACGCGCACTGTCTTCTGCCATATGCTCTTTTGCCATTTGCGCAGCCCTACCAAGACCGATAAAATACGGCACATTTTCTGTACCAGCACGGCGACCGCGCTCTTGATGCCCACCACGCAATAAAGGACGAAAACGCGTGCCCTTGCGTATATATAAAGCACCAATGCCTTTAGGGGTGTGTAATTTATGCCCAGACAAAGAAAGATAGTCCACAGGTAAGGTGGACACATCTATATCCACTTTGCCCACAGCCTGCACAGCGTCTGTCAAAAAAGCAATGCCTTTTTCTTTTGCCATTTCTGCCATTTGCTGAATGGGGTACACATTGCCCACTTCATTATTGGCAAACATCACAGCAGCTATGGCAGTATCTTTACGCAACGCTTCCGCATACGCATCCATATCAATGCGGCCTTTAAAGTCCACAGGAACATAAGTCACTTCATAGCCGTTATGCTCTAAGTGCTGTGTGAGATTCAAAACAGCCGCATGCTCTACTCTTGTGGTCACAATATGTTTTTTATTGGGCTGACTTTGCAAAGCAGACATGATGGCAGTGGCGTCACTTTCTGAGCCACAAGAAGTGAAAAGAATCTCGTCAGGTTGCGCACCAATAAGCGCTGCCACATGTGCCCGAGCTTCTTTTACAGCGGCGCCCACTTGCCCGCCAAAGGTGTGCATGCTGGAAGGATTACCATACAATTCTTTAAAGTATGGGAGCATAGCATCCAACACTTCAGGCGCCACAGCTGTGGTAGCGTTATTATCAAGATACACTGTTTTCATTTTTATGCCTCTTCCACAACAATATTGGGTTCCACATGCTCTTGCAAAGCTTTTTCCACCAAGTTCTTAATGGTCACTTGGCTAGAACGGCATTGGGCGCAGCGTCCGCGCAAGGTCACAAAAACCTTACTGCCTTCTACATCCACCAATTCAATATCACCGCCGTCAAGCATAAGTTTAGGACGGATTTCTTCATCAATGGTTTTAACAATAAGCTGCATGCGTTGAATATTGCTCATGCGAGGCGCTGCCACAGGCTTAATTTCTTCAAGCGTAGGCTTGCCCAGCTCTTGGGCTAAAATTTCTTCGATTTGCTCAATACAATCACCACAAGCGCCGCCTGCCTTGGTGTAGTGCGTCACTTCTTCTACGGTTTTTAAGCTATTTTCACGAATGGCGCGTTGAATTTGCGCATCGGTAATACCAAAACACTTACAAATAAGCTTGCCTTCTTCATGGGCATGAGGCACGGAAGGCTCACCGCGATAATGACGAATAGCAGCCTCAAGAGCTTCTTGCCCCATAACAGAGCAGTGCATTTTCTCTTTAGGCAAACCGCCCAATTTTTCGGCTATATCTTTGTTAGTTAAAGCTAAAGCTTCATCAACGGTGATACCTTTTACCATTTCTGTCAGCACAGAGCTAGAAGCAATGGCAGAAGCGCACCCAAAGGTTTGAAAGCTGGCATCTATAATGCGATCATTTTCAATTTTAAGAAAAAGCTTTAAGGCATCGCCGCAAGCAAGACTGCCCACTTCACCAATGGCATTGGCATCGGCAAGAGCGCCCACATTTTTAGGGTGTAAGAAGTGCTCTTGAACCTTATCTGTATATTCCCACATATTCTATGAACCTCCATATAAACACATTGTATAAAACTGCACATATAAGAAAAACTTCATCTAGCCATCACTAACATAAAAGTAATGGCTAGATAAAGCGTCATAAGAGCAACTTATTTCCTCACACAGGGACAATGTGATTTATAATTCTTTTTTATTCTTTTCATCGATTTTATAAGTAACCATGAAATCGTGTAAGGTAAGCCCCTTGAGAAAAGTTCTTACATGCGCGTCTAAATCTTGCCAAAAACAACGCGTAGTACAAACATCAAAACGTGTGCACGTTTGCGAAGTTCCGCCAATGCAAGAGACAGGAGAAATATCTCCCTCAAGGTGCGTAAAAATATCTTCTAGGGTAATATCCTTGGGGTGTTGCGATAAAGCGTACCCCCCTGTAGCTCCCCGTACAGATTCCATAATTCCAAGGGGCTTTAAAGAGCGCACAATTTGCTCTAAATACCCCGCAGAAATATTTTCTTCGCGCGCCAATTCCTTCAACTGCACCAACTGCCCCGGAGGACTTGACGCCAAATGGATAAGAAAACGCAAACCATACCGCGTTCGTGTCGAAAATTTCATTTTTCCTCCCGCTCATTCCAACGTAACAACTTGAGTAACAACAACAGAACTCTCAGAGCTAGGGTAATAACCTATTTGTATTGTTCAACAGTCAAGCCAAAGCACTAATTTTCATTAGTGCGCCAAATCCGAGCTCCCACCGCGCTGAGCTTGGTTTCAATATGTTCATAGCCTCTATCAAGGTGATAAATACGCTGTACGCGCGTTTTACCTTGCGCGGCAAGACCTGCAAGTACAAAGGCTGCACTTGCTCGCAAATCTGAAGCCATCACAGGCGCGCCTTTAAGAGCTTGCACACCACGTATGGTGGCTGTACGACCTGAAATGCTTATGTCCGCTCCCATGCGTACCAATTCCGGCGCATGCATAAAGCGATTTTCAAAAATACTTTCTTCCACAATGGAATTGCCTCGCGCTAAAGACATCAAAGCCATAAGCTGCGCTTGCATATCCGTGGGAAAACCGGGGTATGGTAAAGTGCGAATATCCACACCCGAAAGATTGCACACACTGTCAGGGCAAAAGGCACGTAAACCGTCTTCTTTTTCTTCAAAACACATGCCCATAGCCTGCATTTTTTCCACCACAGCCCGTAAAGCAGAGGTAGGACAGCGCTTGACAAAAAGATCTCCGCCCGTAATGGCCGCCGCCACCAAAAAAGTCCCCGCTTCTATGCGGTCTGGCATAATGCTGTATTCAATACCTTGCAATTTGCTCACGCCCTGAATACGAATGGTGCTTGTGCCAGCCCCTTCAATACGCGCACCGCAAGCGTTTAAATAGTTGGCAAGGTCCACAATTTCTGGTTCACGAGCGACATTTTCCAGCACTGTCTCCCCTTGTGCCAAAGAAGCCGCCATGAGCAGATTTTCTGTGCCGCCCACTGTGGGCATATCAAAAATAATATGCGCACCTGTCAATTTACTGCATGTACCCAAAACATAGCCGTCTTCCAGCTCAAAGGTGGCGCCCATTTTTTCTAAAGCTTTTAAGTGCTGGTCCACAGGGCGCGCGCCAATGGCACAGCCTCCGGGCAGGGCTACCTTGGCTTCACCAATACGTGCGAGCAAAGGCCCTAAACATAATATAGAGGCGCGCATGGTTTTGACAAGGTCATAAGGAGCTTCAGGGTGTAAATTACGAGGGGTTATATATGCCTTATTAGCTTCAAATCGCGCATCACACCCAAGAATATTTAACAATTTAACAGTGGTGTGAATATCGCGCAGATTAGGCACATTGGAAAAAGTTGTGGAACCTTCTGTTAAAATAGAAGCAAAAAGGATGGGAAGAGCTGCGTTTTTCGATCCACTGACAACAACGTCTCCCTGTAACGCAACGCCACCTTCAACAAGCAAACTCTCCATGTATAACTCCCTATTTTTGAATTTCTCCCACCTATATAGTATTCTTCTGGAAAAATCCATACTAGCTTACTGTAATTTTATTATATTTTTTCTAAAATATTAATGTGTTACTTTTGTAAGAAAAAAAAGAAAAGAGCAATATTTTTTTTGCGACAAAAAAATTGCCTTTTTTTGAAAAAAAAGCTTGCCAAAAAGTGTCCATCCATGTAGAACTCTTCTTCGACGGCGGATGTAGCTCAGTTGGTAGAGCACCTGGTTGTGGCCTAGGTGGCCGTGGGTTCAAACCCCATCATTCGCCCCACAAATTTTGCCCTGTATTTTTGCAGGGCTTTTTTTGTTTCTTCTGCCAAATTCGCTTGTCACTACGCCTAAAAATACCTATAAATGAAGACCTTCAACAAGGCGTTAGACCTAACACCCTATTGAAACAGTCAATGTCAGAAATTTCTGGCAAATTTTTTGTATGATTTCCACAACAGACTAGCAAGAGACATAGCATATGACATGGCAAGAACATAAATGGCAAAGTTTACAAGAGGCACAATGCATTGTTGTTAAGGTAGGCTCTGCCGTCCTTACCAATGCGCAAGGTCTCGATGTCCCCACCCTACAAAATCTTGTGGCACAGCTGGCCTTTATCCGCGCCCTGCCCACCGCAAAAAGCTCAGAAAGAAAAATCATCCTTGTGTCTTCCGGTGCTGTGGCCGCTGGACGCGCTGCCCTGCGTCAATGCTGTGCTCAAGGCGCACACACAGAAATTTCTGGTCTGGCCGCCAAGCAAGCCGCCGCCGCCGTAGGGCAAAGCCGTCTTATGCAACAATACGACACAGCCTTTGCCCATCACGGTCTTGGTACAGCACAAGTCTTGCTCACTCGCGATGATTTACGCTCGCGCCAACGCTTTTTAAATGCACGCAACACCTTTGCCGAGCTTCTGGCATGGGGTGTAGTTCCTGTAGTTAATGAAAATGACACTATTTCTGTGCAAGAATTAAAGTTCGGTGACAACGATTGTCTTTCCAGTTTATTGGTCAACCTCGTAGGCGCAGACCTGTTTATCAATCTCACCTCGGCTTCAGGCGTATTAGACAAAAATCCCGATAAACACGACGATGCCGCCATTATGCCCTGTGTGGAAGGCGTGCATGCGCTAGACTTAAACACTCTATGTGGCGGCAAAACTTCCGTGGGCACAGGAGGCATGTACTCTAAGCTTCTGGCGGCGCGTCGTGTAGCACAGCTGGGAGTACCCACGCTTATTCTCCCCGGTGCAGAACACGATATTGTGCGCCGCGTCTTTACCGAAGATGCCGCACAAAATACGCACCGCGGCACATGGATTTGCGCCGACAAGCACAGTATCTCACGCCGTAAGTTTTGGCTTGCCTATCAATCTGAGCCTTCTGGCACGCTTTTTGTGGATGACGGCGCCGTACAGGCTTTGGAACACAAAGGCAGCAGCCTGCTCCCCGGCGGTATCAGTTCTGTAGAAGGCAATTTTCAGCAAGGAAGCCTTGTGCGCATTGTGTCACAGCAACAACAGCGCAGTGTGGGCGTAGGGCTTTCTAACTATTCCGCCGCAGAAATCAAACGTATTATGGGCTTAAAAAGACATGAAGTCGCCGCCATTTTAGGCAATGCGCACTATCAAGAAGTGATTCATCGAGACAATCTTTTACTGGACGCCGCCATTTAACTTGCCCTTTAAGAAGGAACGCATATGCAAAATCTAGAAGTACACATACAGCACATTGGACAACAAGCCAAAAGCGCCGCTCGTAAACTTATGGGCGCCGCTCCTGAGCAAAAAATTGCTACTTTGCACCACCTTGCCAGCGCCTTGGAAACACAGCGCGCCGCCATCCTTGCCGCCAATGCTCAGGATATGCAAGCGGCGCAAGAAAAAGGCATGGACGACGCACGCCTCGACCGCTTACGCCTCACAGACGCTATCATTGATGATATGATTTACGCCTGTAAGCATGTAGCACAACTTCCTGACCCTGTGGGCGCTATGACTACCCAATGGCAAAGACCCAACGGAATTCTAGTGGGAAAAATGCGCATTCCTTTGGGCGTTGTGGCCATGATTTACGAAGCGCGCCCCAACGTGACCATTGACGCCGCCATACTCTGCCTCAAAGCTGGCAATGCTGTAATTTTACGCGGCGGTTCTGAAGCTCTGCATTCCAATCTAGCTTTGGCTGCTTTGTTACATGAAGCCTTAGAAAAAGCTGGCCTGCCCAAGCATGCGGCGCAAATTTTAGACACCACAGAAAGAGCCGCCGTGCCTCTTTTATGTAAGCTCGACGCCTATATTGATGTTATTATCCCCCGCGGCGGAGAAGCTCTTGTGCGCGCTGTGGCTGCCGATGCCACCATGCCCGTACTCAAGCATTATATGGGGGTGTGTCATGCCTATATTGACGAAGATGCCGACGTGCAAAAAGCTTTGGACATCATTTATAACGGAAAAGTACAACGCCCTGGTGTGTGCAATGCTTTAGAATGTGTGTTGGTACATGAAAGCAAAGCCGCCGATCTGCTCCCCCTTATGGCAGAAAAGCTCGGCAATGCCAGCGTTGAATTTCGCGCTTGCCCCGCCTCTCTGCCTCTGCTGGGCAAAACTGCCGTAGCCCAGCAAGCCTCAGACCTTGGGCACGAATTCCACGCGCTTATTCTTGCTGTGTGTGTTGTCCCTTCTATGGACGCCGCCCTTGACCATATTGCAAGCTACGGCTCACAGCATACAGAAATCATCTGCACCAACAATCACAGTCACGCCATGCGCTTTATGCGCGAAGTGGACGCCTCCATGACAGCCGTCAACGCCTCCACACGCTTCAATGACGGTGGACAATTAGGCCTTGGGGCAGAAATCGGTATTTCTACTTCCAAGCTCCATTCTTACGGGCCTATGGGCGTAGAAGAGCTGACTACCACGAAATTTGTGGTTTTTGGTGACGGACAAGTACGTCAGTAACTGTAATATTTTAATTGCAGTATTTTTATATGGGGGAAACTTTCCCATTTAAAGGGACAAGTGCTTGCGCCAAAAAGTTTCCCCCACCCCCCCTTCAAAACGCGCTTATTGCCATTTTCTTAGGTGCATCTAAGAAAAAAACATACACAAACCATAAGGCTACAGCATATGAAACTCTATTCCTTTATTATTCCCAGCCGCGGTGACAGACCGCGCGCCCTTGGCTATGCCTTGGATGGCATTATGGAATCTTTGCACTTTGCGGGCTTAAAGGAAGAAGATATAGAAATACTTGTGGGCTTTGACGGTGTTCGTGGAGAAAGGGTTCGTGACTTCTCTTGTCTGCGCTATTACGATTTGCCAAGCAACAATGACTTTGGCAATGCGCTGCGTCATGCCCTGCTCAAAGCGGCACGCGGCAGGCGCATTGTTTTTCATGACGATGACAACAGGCTCACAAAAGAGGCTCTGAGCATTTACCAAGCCCATACGGATGTGGATATGCTCATTGCACGTATAGATGTCTCCCTCGCACACCCTATACCCTATTTACCCATAGAAGAAGCGGACAAACCCCTTATACGCCCTTGCAATATTGACCCTCTGTGCCTGTGTTTAAGCCGTGAGCTGGTGGTGACACGTTGCGGTGGCTGGCTTGGCAATAAATATGAAGCTGATTACGAAAATATGCTGCGTT
>CAYJFR010000073.1:0-9746 GCA_964369335.1 uncultured Desulfovibrionaceae bacterium
TGGATGAAGCGCGCAAAGAAGCTCAAGCACAAAAAAAAGAAATGATAATTCAAGGGCAAGACGATTTATTTCAGCAAAAGCGTGAAATGGAAGTAGATTTCAAAGAGCGCGAACGTGAGCTTAAAGCTCGTGAGCGCAAAATGGATGAAATGAGCGGTCGCCTTGAAGAAAAACTCGAACTTGCCACTACACGTGAACGTGATATTTTAGGCATTGAAAAAGATTTAGCAAAAAAAGAAAGAGCCTTGGCGGAAACGGAAGAGTTTTTGCAAGTTCAGATAGATATGCAAGAAAAAAGCTTGCAAGAAATATCGGGGCTTACGGCTGAAGAAGCCAAAGCTCGTTTGTTTGAAGAAGTAGAATCTCGCACACGCCACGAAGCGGCGCGCATGATTCGCCTTATTGAAACAGAAGCTAAAGAAACCGCCGACCGTAAAGCAAAAGAAGTTTTGTGTAATGCTATTCAGCGTTATGCCGGCGATTTTGTTTGCGAACAAACAGTGACCACGGTGACCTTACCCAGTGAAGATATGAAAGGGCGCATCATTGGTCGTGAAGGGCGTAATATTCGCGCTTTAGAAGCCGCCACAGGGGTTGATTTAATTATTGATGACACACCTGAAACGGTTATTTTATCTGCCTATAGTCCTTTGCGTCGCCAAGTGGCACGCATGGCTTTAGAGCGCCTTATTCAAGACGGGCGTATCCATCCCGCACGTATTGAAGATGTTGTGCAAAAGTGTGAACAGGAATTGGATGTGCAAGTGCGTGAAGCTGGCGAACAAGCTACTTTTGACGCAGGTGTGCATGGTATTCACCCTGAAATTGTACGCTTATTGGGGCAATTACGCTATCGTACCTCTTTTACGCAAAATGTGTTGAAGCATTCGCTAGAAGTGTCTGCTTTGTGTGGCATGATGGCGGCAGAATTGGGTATGGATATTAAAAAAGCCAAGCGTGCCGGTTTATTACATGACATAGGCAAGGCAGTTGACCATGAAGTAGAAGGCTCTCACGCCCTTATAGGCGCTGATATTGCCAAAAAATATAATGAATCTAAAGAAATAATTCATGCCATTGCTGCGCACCATGAGGACATCCGTCCTTCCTCAGCCTTGGCTGTGCTGGTACAAGCGGCAGACTCTTTGTCTGGTGCAAGACCTGGCGCTCGTAAAGAATTATTAGAAAATTATGTGAAGCGTTTAGAAGACTTAGAGGGTATCGCTACCTCCTTTGAAGGTGTGGCTAAAGCCTACGCCATTCAAGCTGGTCGTGAAATCCGCGTTATGGTGAACTCTGATAATGTGGATGATGATACAACCTACGTACTTTGTAAGGATATTGCCGATAAAATCGAAAAGAATATGACATATCCCGGACAAATACGCGTCACCGTCATCAGAGAAAGGCGAGCCGTAGGCTTTGCCAAGTAGTTTTTTACAGAAAAAGCTTCAGACTCTGTCTTTATAGGCAGTATCTGAAGCTTTTTCTTTATATTAGGTATAATTATGCGTCGTTTTTTATTTTTTATATGTTTTTGTTTTCTTATAATTTTTCAAATATCCCCCTCTGTAGGACATACCAAGGCATACAGTGGCTGGCAAATCATGAACACATCCATGAACAATATTTGCGCCCTGACCTTTGACGATGGCCCTCACCCACGCACCGTAAAAATTTTAGACGCTTTAAAAGAAGAAAATGTCCGCGCAACTTTCTTTGTGCTAGGCTCTCAAGTACAGTATTTTCCTAAAATTGTACGCCGTACTCATGCAGAAGGGCATGAAATTGCCAACCACGCTTTTTCCCATACGGCACTGACCACCCTATCCTCTGCCGAAGTCAAAAAAGAAATTGAGCAAACTAACAGGCTTTTAGCTAAGTATGATATTCCCAAACCGCGCTATTTACGCCCCCCTTTAGGCGCATATGACAGGTCTACAATAGCTATACTTAATGAATTAAATATGGACTTGGTGCTTTGGTCTACAGACAGCTTTGACTGGCAAGGCAGACCAGATTATTCCAATATGCCTAATATGGTTGGTGAAGTTCTGACCCCAGAAACACAGCGTGGTGTTTATCTTTTTCATGACATTAAGCTGACTACAGCTCGTGATATAAAACTTATTATTATGATTTTGCGTAGCATTGGCTGCCACCATTTTGTGACAGTGAGTGAATATTTTGACGCCATAAAGTCTCCCGAACTTCTTGCAAAAATACGGGAAGAAACAGTAACAGCAAAGGTGACAGAAGAAGCAATATTGCCAGAAGAGACAGTGCCTACACAGTTTAAAATTGAAAAACCTGCGCCCATATTACCTGTTACTGTGCAAAAGCCTGAAATGTAAAAATATGTAAGGCTTTTGCACGAGTAGACATATATTTTTTATATATTTCGTAAAAGTTTAGCGGCAAAAGCGGCGGCGCCAAAGCCATTGTCAATATTGCACACGGCAATACCGGGCACACATGAGCATAGCATACTGGTCAAAGCCGCTTTACCGTGGGCGCCTACACCGTAGCCCACTGAGGTAGGCACAGCCAGCACAGGACAGCGCACAAAGCCTGCCACTATGCCGGGTAAAGCGCCTTCCATGCCCGCCACGGCGATGATAATTTTTGCCGCTTGCAAAGCCGGCACATGAGGGGTGAGCCTGTGTAAACCAGCAACGCCCACGTCAGCAATAAAGCCGGCGTGTATGCCCCAAAAATGCAAAGTGCCGTAAGCTTCAAGGGCCACAGGCCTGTCGGCGCCTCCGGCAGAAATGACGATAACATCCCCTTCCGTACTCCAAGATTTTTGAGCGGTAGGCGGTTGGGGCAGACTTTTACCCAAAGCAAAAAGTCGAGCCTCATGAAAGAAAGAGCCTTGAGGAAAATGTTTTTCTAACAAAAGAAATTGCTCCTCATTAACGCGTGTGGCGAGCACAGGCGCCGTTTCATATAAGTGTGTTATGGCAGAAAGCAACTGTGTAGGGCTTTTATGAGGCGCAAAAACCACTTCGCCAAGACCAGTTCGGGCTTCGCGTGCGGTATCAAGGGTCAGACCGCACAGCGTATCTACCACGCTATGGGGCACGGCATTGGATGACGCATTTGTGCTGTGTGTGTTTTGTTGAAAAAGAGCGCTTGTGAGTGCGTGCTCCACCGAGAGGTCGCCCTTGGCAACCTTTTCCAAAAGTACGCGTAATGACGATTCTGTCATGCTATGTCCTGTGATTGTAAGATGATAAATGTCGTATGAGGCATAGAATATCTTGCAAAGGACGACGTTGCAATAAAAAAACTTTCCCCTTTTGGCATTGCAGAGAAAAGAGATGCTTGCCAATGAGGGAACAAGAGGGTAAAAGCAATCTAATATGCTAACACATAGAATTCTCTTTCTGGCACCAGCGCATGCCGTTACCCGCATTTTTCCGCCTTTGCGCGAAGCGGGCTACGAAATAGGCATTGCTGAAAATCTCCAAGGCGCATCCGTCTTTATCCGAAAGTCTGGGCCTGGGATTATTTTTGCGCGCCCAACGTTGCCCGGATTTAAAGCGGAAGATCTCTTAAGCGTTGGGCAAGACGACCCTGCTTTTCCCCCTGTTATCATCATCACCGACAAAGGCAGTGCCCAAGAAGCCCAGCACTTTATGGAGCTTGGCGCGGCGGATTATTGGCTTGAACCCCTCGATTATGAAAAAATTGTGGCGGTAACACGCGCTCCCAAAAGAAAGGCAGAAGCGCCTGCTTCTTCCACCTTGGGCGGGCGTAAAGCAAGCTATTCCAGCGGGCCAAACATCGTTGGTGAACACCCTGCCGTGGCGCGAGTTATGGCTTTGGCGCGGCAAATTGCCCCTTCTAAAGCCACAGTGCTTATTAATGGTGAATCCGGTACAGGTAAGGAGCTTTTTGCAAGAGCTTTGCATGCTTGGAGCAATCGCTCTACAGGGCCTTTTGTGGCGGTCAACTGCGCCGCTTTACCAGAACACTTACTAGAAAGCGAACTTTTCGGCCATGAGAAAGGGGCTTTTACCGGCGCCATTGCACGTAAACCAGGTAAATTTGAGCTGGCATCGGGCGGCACTATTTTACTGGACGAAATTTCCGAAATGGATCTTGGCTTGCAAGCCAAGCTTTTGCGCGTGTTGCAAGAAGGGGAAGTGGACAGAGTAGGCGGCACAGACACCTTGCGCGTAGATGTGCGTGTGCTTGCCACCACCAACAGAAATTTGGAAGATTGGGTCAAAGAAGGAAAATTCCGTCAGGATTTATTTTTCCGCCTCAATGTAATCCCCTTACGTCTTCCTTCCTTGCGCGAGCGCGACAATGATGTACTGACCTTGGCGCAATTTTTCATGAACAATTACTCCAAGGAATACGGTCTTGGCAACAGCTCGCTTTCTGTTACAGCCATAGACTGGTTAAAAAGTTATGACTTCCCTGGAAATGTGCGTGAATTACAAAATCTTATGGAGCGCGCCACCTTACTCGCCAACGGAAAACCCATTGAGCCAGGGCATTTCTTACTAGATCCTGACACATGGCCTATTTTCGCTGAAGATCTCACCCTACCTCCAGACAACATAGCCTCATCTGGTACGCAAGAAAATACCACAGGAAGTGCAGACAGCAGTGATGTTAATGGCGCTAATGGTATTGACGGGGCGCGTGGTGCAGAAGATGTAAGTCAATTATTTGGTGACTCTGTGATTCCCTTACATGAAATGGAACGCATCATGATTATTAAGGGTTTGGAAGTCACATCGGGCAACAGAACACAAGCCGCTGATTTATTAGGTATTTCCGTACGAACTTTACGCAATAAGCTCAATGAGTATAGAGCTATGGGCATTGAGATAGATTAATTTTATAAAAGATAAAAATTCTATACGTTACAGGCAACAGCCTGTTAAAATAAATATTTTTTGGAGAAAATATGTTAGACCTCATTCGTAATAACACCCAATCCTTGGGCGTTAAAATAGCTTTTGGTATCATTATTTTAGTTTTCGTATTTTGGGGATTGGGTTCAGTACAAAGCATGAACAATCCCACCACAGTGGCCACCGTCAATGGTCAGGCCATTACCGTTATGGATTTTGAAAGAGCCTACCAACAAGCGCGCGAAAATATACGTCAGCAAAATCCACAACTCACCCCTGAGCAAATAAAAGAAATGCAGATTCCGCAACAAGTGTTGCAACAGCTTATCATCACATCTTTGCTCAAAGAAGAAGTAAAGCGTTTGCAGTTGGACGTTTCACCCCAAGCTTTACGTGAAGCCATTTTCTCCATGCAAGTTTTCCACGACGCCAACGGAAAATTTGATGCTGCTCGCTACAAAAGCTTAGTGGAATCACAATTTTTAGGCGCTGGCAATTTTGAAGCCATGGTCAGTGAAGAATTAGCTCAAACACAATTACGCCAAGATTTAACCCTCACAGCCAAAGGTTTTCCTTCTGAAACAGCGGCATTTTTTGGCTATACCTATGAAACTCGTGATATAGAGTATGTCTTTTTCCCTACATCTGACTTTATGGCGCAAGTTCCTGCTCCTGCGGAAGATGCGGTAAAAGCCTATTATGAAAGCAATCGCGCCGCCTTTACTGTACCTGCTACTATGGACTTGGCTTATGTTTCTGTATATCCCAAAAACTTGGTAAAAGCAGACGCCATCACAGCAGAAGCTGTACAAGCATATTATGACGCCAATAAAGACGATTATGCTGTACGCAAAGCCGCTAAAGCTCGCCATATTCTTATCAGATTGGCAGAAGATGCCTCTGAAGCAGACGTACAAGCCGCCACAGAAAAAATGCAAGGCTTGCTCACACAAATTAAAGACGGTGCAGACTTTGCTACTCTTGCCAAAGACAATTCAGAAGACACTATGTCTGCTGTAGACGGCGGCAATTTGGATTGGGTAGCCGCTGGCGACACTGTACAGCCCTTTAATGACGCTCTTGCTGTCATGAAAGAGGGTGATGTTTCTGACATTGTACGTACACAATTTGGTTTGCATATCATTAAAGTAGACGAATTACGCGACGCCAGTTTTACACCTGTAGCAGAAGTAGAAGGCGCTATCCGTGACACCTTGGCAGAAGAAGCCGGTCTTGGCAAAATCCGTGAAGTTGTAGACAGTCTTATCGAAGCCAATGTTTTGGGTAAAGACCTTGCTGAAGCCGCCAAGGCTCAAGGGCTTGAATTAAAAAATTCTGGACTAAAAACAGCGACAGAGCTTCAAAGCCTTCTTGCTCTCACCACAGAGCAAGGCGCTTCTTTATTCAAAGCTGTTGAAGGCGTTCCTTTAGATACGGCATTGAGCACCACCGACAAAGGCTATATCATTGCTCGTGTTGCTAAAAAAGTAGACGCCGCCGCGCTTCCCTTTGAAGAAGTAAAAGCTGAAATTATAGCCACCCTCACTAAAGAAGCCGCTTTGAACGAAGCTGTCAGCGTTGCTACTGCGGCGCGCAAAGACTTTGACACCACAGCTCCTGCTACAGAAAACATCAAGCTTGTGGAAAAAACCATGCGCGGTCAGCCTATGGGCGAACTTGGCAATGTTCCCGAATTGGGCACAGCGCTTTTTGCCGCCAATGAAGGGCAGTGGCTCACAGAGGCGTATCCTGTAAGCATTGACGGTGTAGACGGTGCAGTGCTTGCTCGTGTAACACGTGTAGGCGCTGGCGACGATGAAGCTTGGAAACCTATGGAAGGTATTTTAGCGCAAGCTTTAGTGAATCAGCGTCAAGAAAAAATGTTCCAACTTTATTTGTTTGCTCTCAGTGAAAAAGCACAAGTGGAAGTAGTGAACCAAGCATATTTAGATGCCCTTATGGCGCAATAAAACCCAATCGAGGTGCAATTATGTGCGGTATTATAGGTTATGTGGGGCACCGCCCTGCCGTTCCCTTGGTAGTAGAAGGTTTACGTTTATTAGAATATCGTGGCTATGATTCTTCAGGTGTGGCTTTTGTACAAGCAGGACACTTAGAAGCCATTCGCGCCAAGGGCAAATTGAGCGCCTTGGAGGAGACTCTCAGCCGTCAATCTTTGAGCATGAGCACTGCCGCCATGGGACATACCCGCTGGGCAACGCATGGCATACCAGCAGAGCGTAATGCGCACCCACACAAAGCCAACAATGGCAAGATTGCTTTGGTGCACAATGGTATCATTGAAAACTATCAAGAACTTAAAGACAGCCTCTTAGCTAAGGGCTATATCTTCCATTCAGAGACCGACACGGAAGTCTTGGTAAATCTTATTGCCGAAGGGCAAAAGCATAATGATACCTTGCTTGACGCCTTTGCTTGGGCTTTACGTCAAGCTCACGGTGCTTATGCTGTGTGTCTTATTTCTGAAGACGATCCCAACACCTTGTACGCCGCACGCTTATGCGCGCCGCTTGTTTTGGGTGTGGGCACAGGTGAACACTTTGTGGCTTCGGATATTCCCGCATTTTTAAGCTATACGCGTGAAGTGGTCTTTTTGGAAGACGGCGAAATTGTGAAGCTTACGCCCAAAAGCTGGGAAGTTCTCAGCCTTGAAGATTTAAGCCCCATTGAAAAAGAAAAAGATTATATTAAATGGGATATGCAATCGGCGCAAAAGGGCGGCTATAAGCACTTTATGCTCAAGGAAATCTTTGAACAGCCCACAGTATTGCGTGACGGTATGGTGGGACGTTTCCAAGACGATACAGTGCTTTTGCCAGAATTGGAGAAATTCCCCATTCCTAAACGCTTGCATATTATCGCCTGTGGTACGTCTTATCACTCTGGCTTGTGGGCAAAACAGCTTTTGGAATCTTGGGCGCATGTGCCAACCTCTGTGGAAATCGCTTCAGAGTTTCGCTATAGCCATATTTTGCTTGATCCCGAAGATATGGTCTTGGTTATCAGCCAAAGTGGCGAAACAGCAGATACCTTGGCGGCTTTGCGTGTTGCCAAAGAGAAAAACGTGCCTACAGTGGGCTTGTGCAATGTGGTAGGCTCCAGTATTGCCCGTGAAGCTTCCGCCACCATTTACACCCAAGCTGGGCCAGAAATTTCTGTAGCATCCACCAAGGCCATGTGTTCACAAATGCTTGTACTGACCCTTGTGGCATTACATTGGGGACAACGTAAGCAAGTGTTAGCTTTGGATACCTACAAAGACATTGTCAACCAATTACAACAAATGCCTAACGCCCTTGGTGACGCTTTGCCTGCCATGCGTAGTAAAGCACAAGATCTTTCACGTATCTATACAAAATTTACAAGCTTCTTCTACTTAGGGCGCGGACACGCTTTCCCCTTAGCTTTAGAAGGCGCTTTGAAGCTCAAGGAGCTGTCCTATATTCACGCTGAAGGCTATGCCTCTGGCGAAATGAAGCACGGCCCCATTGCCCTTATTGCTCCAGACTTCCCCACCTTTGCCTTGGCTTTCGACGATGAACTCTTCCCTAAGACCAAGTCCAATATTGTGGAAGTGCAAGCGCGTAGCGGTAAGGTCATTGCGCTTATCAACGGCCCTTGCGGAGAAGCAGAGTTAGACGTGGATGACGTATGGCGCGTCCCCTATGCTAAAGGCTTTTTAGCGGCTTTTTATGCTTTGCCTGCTTTGCAATTATTCAGTTATGAAATGGCGGACTACTTAGGAACAGACGTGGACCAACCACGTAATTTAGCCAAAAGTGTTACCGTGGAATAAGCCTTTTTTGTTTTGATTTTTTGCATGGCTCGACTTTTTTAGTTGAGCCATTTTTTTTACCCATTATGCATTCATAAGGAGAGGCTTTTGCAAAAGAAATATGCTTTAGGTGGTGTGGTGCTCGCTGGTGGTATGGCTAGCCGTATGGGTTTTGATAAGGCGCATATTTGCGAGCCTCAAGAGCTTGGTCAGCGCACTATTTTAGAGCATAACGTGCATTTGCTAGAATCTTTATGTGAAAATGTGTGGGTTTCGTGTCGTGCGGACTTTTTACGTGAGGGCTTCACATGCGTGCCAGATATTTACGCTCAACGCGGCCCTGCCGGTGCCATACACGCCTCTCTTTTACACGCCAAAGCTTTGGGTTTGCAAGGTATTCTCGCCATTGCCTGTGATATGCCAGCAGTGACGGTGGATGCTATGCGTACATTGTGTAGTGCCCATGAGGCTTCACAAGAAGAGCTTTGCGCCTTTGATGCTGTGCCGCATGCCTTAGCGCCTCTTATGACTGCCTACTGGCAAGAGGAGCGCAATTTTGTACAATCGCTTTTGGCTGTATATGCGGTGGAGGCTTTGCCTTATTTTCAAGATGCAGTAGAAACGGATAAGGTGAAATTACGCTGGATTATTCCTGAAGCGGCGCAAAGGCGTCTTGTGTATTTGGGGGAAAGGGACATATTTTTTAATTTAAATACGCCTAAGGATGTAGAGACGTGGCGTAAGGGTTTACGATAACAAAAAAAACCTTGGTCTATATGAAAAATATAGACCAAGGTCAGCTCCGACAACAAAATTGTCGAACAAATTTTAGTAGCGATTGCGTGGCTTAATACGAGCAGCCTTACCTTTAAGTTCGCGCAAGTAGTAAAGACGGCTACGACGCACGCGACCAAGGGTAACTACTTCTACACGCTCAATGAAAGGGGAGTGCATGGGGAAGATACGCTCAACACCAACGCCATCAGACACTTTACGTACGGTAAAGGTTGCACCAGTGGTGCCGCGTTGAATGCGAATAACATTACCTTGGAAAATCTGAATGCGTTCTTTTTCGC
>CAYJFR010000074.1:0-4527 GCA_964369335.1 uncultured Desulfovibrionaceae bacterium
AAAATAGACGCTACAAGCGCCACAGGCAAGGCTAAACGTAGGTTGGCAAAGTTACGGCGCAAAAGACCGGGACCTGCCGCCAAAGCTCCTGCAAGAGCTACCATAAGACCTGCGCCACGCACAAAGTCTAAGTGGAATGGGAAAAATCCGCTAACGAGAGGAACAAAGAGCACGCCGCCGCCCACACCTGCAAGCACGGCTATGATGCCAAGAACAAAACAGAAAACGAATAAAGCCAAAGGCCATATCCACCACTGGATTTGACTGCCAGCGGCTGCTTCTGTCGCAGCTTGCAACTCTTGCCCCACGTTAGGGGCCGTATCAGCAGCAAAAGCAACACTGCAAATACTCAAAAGAAGGAGCACACACAGAAATAACGCTTTACGAATTAGCATTTAAAAACCCCCTTTTACATTCTCTACGGTTTATAAAGTGTTTTTTAAAACTTTCTTTCACATACTTTTTACTAGGTTGGAAAACATAGCAAAAACTATGTGAAAGAAATAGAACCTTGTTTACTCTATACTGTACACTTTCGTGCTTGTTTTGTGTCTTGTTTCTTGAAAGGAGACGCAACGCTAACATACGTAAGTGTAGTAAAAAGTCAAGAGTCCACTTATTTTGAATTTTCTTACTTGTAAAAGCGTATTCTATATTAAAAGAGATAATTTTTTTCTATTATCATAATGGGATATATGTATGATTTTTTTTTGAGCGCGTTGTGAACACAAAATATGCAGTGCAGAAGAATATCTTTACTTTAGCGCTCACCCTATTGATATAATTAAACTTGAGAGCCTGTCAATGATTATGTTAAAAAAATCACAAATTAAAATATTTTTTACATTTCTTTGGAAGGGCTATGGCAGAAAGTAGCTTGTTCCGACGAATATTCCATCGAAACAAGCTAAAATTCGCGCTTTTAGACATATTGGTATAATATCATTATGACGTGCTTTTGAGAGCGCTTTTCTGTTGTGCGGAGGCTACAATTTCTGCTTCGCGGGCAGCTTGTAAGGCAAAAGCTGTGAGCACAGGGCCAGCCACAATACCTATGGGGCCAAGAGCTACAAGACCACAGAGTACAGCAATAAGCACCACTACAAAGGATGTTTTAAGCCCGCCGCGTAAGAAAAGAGGGCGAAGGATGTTATCAGCGCCCACAACGATGATCACACACCATAAAATAAGGCCAAGGGCAGCGGCCTTAGAAACGGCAAACCAGACATATATGGCGGCAGGCAACCACACAAGCCCTGTGCCTACCAAGGGGATGGGCGCTACAAGGGCGGAGAGCAGTCCCCAGAAGGCGGCGGCAGGAAGCCCCGCAACACTGAAGCCAATACCGCAGAGTACGCCTTGAATAAGCGCCACAAGTACCACGCCCCATAGTACTGAGCGTATGGCTTGGCGCACAGTTTCCACAAAGCGGCGCAGCACTTCTTCGGGAATTTGTGTGGTGGCTTTGAGAAAGGACAAGAAGTTTTTGGCATAGACAATGCCGATCATACTCAAGGAAATGAGCACGCAAAGGCGTACCATAAAGCCCATGGTACTGCCGGCAATGCCTAGACCTTTACTGACTAAGGTCTGAATGGCAGTGGCTAAAAAGGCGGTGAGCTCATTGCCAAGCTGGGCAATACCGCCCTCAAGACCGGGAACCATGCGCAACCATGTGTCGATATGGTCTACAAAAGATTGCATTTCTGGGCCATAAATCCAGCCAGAGCGTTGTAAGTTGTCTAAAATACGTAAACCTGACGCCGCTTGTGGCGTCACCATAAGAACCACTACGGTGATGGGTAAAATAATACTGACACAAAGCCCACTTGCCACACAGGCAAAAGCGTATTTTTTATTCCAACGGTGTAAGAGGCGTGTGTATAAAGGATAGAGAGAGCAGGCAAAGCAGGTGGCTAAAAAAACTTCTGTAGGAAAAGGCCAGAGCAAAACTGCCCAGCTTATGAGAACTAAAAGCGCGTATACTTTATGCATAGTACTGTCCTTTATGCGTTTTCTATATTCAGAGAATATTTTTTTAGGGAGGTACAAAAAAGAGCGGCAAAATTTGCCGCAAGATGTATGGGAGAACCTCCAAAATTTTTGTTCCTGTATACTACGCTAAGGGTGTGTAGAATGTCTCGTAAAAAATAAAAAAATAAAATAATTATTTTAGGTAGATAAAATTTTCATACATATCGGCATGTATTTTGCTCATCTAAAAGAACAGTCCCCGTTGCTATCAGCTTTTTAGGAAAATTTTTCCACATGGGAGGGCAAAGTGAAAAATGTTACCAACGCCATAGACACCATGCTACATGTCCATAAGGCTTCAAGTGTGTCTGCAACAGACGCGCCTGTGACGCCAGTATTGCAAGAGACTTTGTCCGATACAGATGAAGGTCAAGCTTTAAATATTATTGAGCATAGTGTGAAAACCTTTGGCGCAGAGGCTACGCAAGAGTTAGAAGAACGTATTGAACGGCTTCAAGAGGAATTCCTTGCACATGTGCGCCAAAGACTTTTTGAAAAGGATATCCGCATGGATGAAAAGCTTGTTGTAAGCCTTTCTCATGATAATATGCTTGTTTTACAGTGCCAAGAGCAGGAAGAAGCCTTGCTTGCCGCCTTAGGTGAGGATGAGATTTTGCACGAACGCTTACAGCAATTACGTTCAGCTGCTTTTCTTGCGCAAGCTTTACAGTATTTTACAGCATCCCATGCAGAATTTCCCGTAGTTTCTACCAGCGAATATCATGTTTGCCTTAAGGGGAAGCTCTCACATTTTTACTTGAAGTAATAAAGATACTTTATTCACATAAGGAAGAGGATATGATACCCATGCGCCGAAAAGAGCTTGAAAGAACAGATGAAGCATTTATTAGCCATGTGCTTTCCACTGCTGAGGATATTTTTATAGGTTTTTCTACAGAAGGCGCGCCTTATGTTTTGCCGCTCAATCATGTCTATGCGGATGGAAAACTCTACATGCACTGTGCTTTAGAAGGGCGTAAAATGCGCTGTATTGAGCAAAATCCTCAAGTGGGCTTTAGTACAGCCATAGACGTTACTATTGTACGCGAAAAATCCACCACAATTTTTAAGTCCGTGGTGGGGACAGGTCGTATAAGCATTGTGGAAGATACGGAAGAAAAATGCTTTGCGTTGGACAGTATAGCCAAGCGCTTTGAGGCTCGTTGCCCTGTGCCTACACCGCCTAAAAGCCTTGAACGCGTCGCCGTTTTACGCATTGATATTGAAAGTGTTTGCGGTAAGGAAAAGACTCCTCCCGCCAGCGCCTAGAAAATAATTTTTCTTACTATTCATTCTTTATGGGAGAAGGAAGACATAAAACGCTTCCCCCTCCCAATCAAAGTATTATACAATCAATTATAATAAATCCTTGCGTAACTCTTCACCGCTGAGAGGGGAGAGGTAGGCAGGAGGCACATCAAATACAGTGAAAGCACCAGTCGCGCCGTGTTTTTGAAAGCGCATATTGGCTCTAGCATAGGCTACCAATACAGAAGCTGTGAATTCAGGATTAGACTCAAGCTTGAGAGAGTATTCTATCAAGTGCTTAGTTTGTCCGTTTGCGCCTGTTTGTCCGCTTCTTAATACAAAGCCACCGTGAGGAATACCGCTGTGATTTTTGTTCAACTCTTCTTGAGAAACAAAGTTCACAACGGTGTCATAGTCAGAGAAATAATTGGGCATATTCACAATTTCATGCTTGATTTTTTCCAAATCAGCGCCTTCTTTTGCCACAACAAAGCATTCTCTCAAGTGCTTTTCTCTGGTGCTCAATGCAGGATTTTTCCCTTCACGAACAGCTTGTAAAGCCTCATCTTTGGGGATGGTGTATTGCTTTCCGTCTGCCACACCTTCCACACGTCTGATGGCGTCGGAATGGCCTTGGCTAACCCCTTTGCCCCAGAAAGTATAATCTGTACCTTGAGGAAGAATACAACCTGCATATAAACGGTTGATAGAGAACATACCAGGATCCCAACCCACAGAAATAAGAGCTACTTTTTCACTCTTTTTTGCAGCGGCTTTGACTTTTTCATAGTAAGAAGGAATTTCTGCATGTGTATCAAAGCTGTCTACAATATTAAAGTATTGTGCCAACTCTGGGCCTTGTACGGGCAGATCTGTAGCAGAACCACCACAAAGAATAAGTACATCTATGTCGGATTGCATATTTAAAAGAGCGTCCATGGTGTATACGGGCACATCTTTACCTACAGGGCTCACAGTAGAGGGGTCTCTTCTGCTAAAAATACCCACGAGTTTCATGTCAGGATTTTGCGCAATGGCGCACTCTGTACCACGGCCAAGATTACCATAACCTACTATGCCAATGCGTATAGGAGCTTCTGTTGTGTTCATACTTTTCCTCAAAATGATTTTAATTCATAAAACGAAATGTAATAAAAATAACTACATCCCTTTCACTTTTATAGTTTTGTCACAAAATTCGCAAGCACTATTTATCCGTTGATTATGGACAAAGCCCCTGAGCGT
>CAYJFR010000074.1:4627-9723 GCA_964369335.1 uncultured Desulfovibrionaceae bacterium
AGAGTTTATTTCATTAAGGACGTGTATGAAGTTTATATCAGCACAGCTCACCGTATTTTTACAAACACGCGGCGCAAAACGTAATATGTTTTTCCTCTTACGTTTTATTTTGCTGTTGATTTTTCTTATTGCTGTTTATAGTGTTATTTTTCACTATATTATGCAATTTGAAGGGCGGAGCTATTCATGGACAACGGGCGTATATTGGACGCTGACTGTTATGTCTACCTTGGGCTTTGGAGATATTACATTCACCTCTGATATGGGGCGTTTTTTTTCCATAGTGGTGCTTATATCAGGGGTTATTTTGCTGCTGGTTATGTTGCCATTTACCTTTATTCAATATTTTTACGCCCCTTGGCTCGAAGCGCAAAAAAAGCGTTCTACACCGCGAAAAGTACCACAAAATACGAGTAATCATGTTGTTTTTGTGGGTATAACCCCCCTGACTCTCAATACGGTGGATGAGTTGGAGCGCTATGGTACGCAATGCGTTTTGCTGTGCAATGACAGCCAAGCCACCTTGGATCTTATTGACCAAGGTTATGAAACCATCATGGGGGATCATGACGATGGCAGCGTGTATAAAAATCTTTGCCTGCCCAAGGCGTCTATGCTCGTCGCTCTGGACAGCGATATGCGTAATACCAACATCACCTTTACAGCGCGTGATATTGCACCTCATGTGCCTATTACAACCAGCGTACAAAGTGATGACGCCATTGATATTTTGGAGTTGGCAGGCGCGACGCATGTTATTCAATTCCATAAACTTCTTGGTACAGCCTTGGCGCGTAGAGTACTTGATGGCAAATGCGCCACAAGTATCATCAGCGAATACGGAAAGCTTGTCATTGCAGAAGCTCCCGCCATGCGTACCTCTCTTGTGGGAAAAAGTCTTATAGAATGTGGCTTGCGAGCAAAAACAGGCGTTAACGTGGTGGGTCTTTGGGAGCGCGGTAAATTTATGCAGGCACAGCCCAATACTATTTTTACTGATGCTTCTGTTCTTGTGATGGCAGGAACCCGCGAGCAAATGAATGCAGTGGATAATTTTTTACGTATTCCCATGTCGCATGCAGAGGCGCCCATTGTTATTTTAGGTTGTGGGCGTGTGGGGGTTTCTGCGGCGCAATATCTTGAAAGCGTGGGGCGTACCTACCGTTTTGTAGAGAAAAAGGCGCGAATCAGTGATTCTATAGACAGAAAACATATTATTGTGGGGGATGCGGCTGATATTGACACTCTTGAAGAGGCAGGTATTCGTCATTGTCCTTCAGTGATTATCACCACCCATGATGACGATACAAATATCTATCTCACCTTATATTGTCGTCGTTTGCGTCCTGAAGTACAAATTATCAGTCGTGCAAACCTTGACAGAAATATTGGTATCTTACACGCCGCAGGAGCAGACCTTGTGCTTTCGCTGGCGTCTATGATGACGAGCAGTATTGTTAATTTGCTTGCCCCTGGAAAAGTTTTTATGCTCAACGAGGGGTTAAAAATTTTCCGTTGCAAAATTGGCGTAAAGCTTCAAGGTCAATCCCTCATAGACAGCGGTATACGTAACCTTACAGGATGTAATGTGGTGGCTTTACAAGATGGAGAGGGTAATATGCATGTGAATCCCGCCCCTGACCATATTTTTCGTAAGAAAGAAGAAATGTATCTTATTGGGGATTCTTTGGCAGAGCAGACTTTCAATGAATTTTTCGGATGTAAAGAAAGCCTTGTAGAAGAGCAAAAAACAGATAAATAAGCCCAAAGCATAAGGAGAATATATGTCACAAACACTTGAAATCCCTACTGGTAAAGCTCCTAAAGAACCTTCATGTTCTGCGGGGAAAAAAATTTTCCTTGGGTGTATAGTGCTTATTCTGCTTATGGCGGGGGCTGTAGGATTTTTTCTTTTTCAAGGGCGTCTTGTGAGCACGCAAAACACTTTAAACCCTGATATTACTCCTGTAATAAGCCCCGTTGGCGCGCCGCTGACAAGTGTTTTAGCTACCAGTGGTATGCAGGTGAAAAAAGGGGATGTGTTGGCGCGTTTTGATCTTTCTGAGTATCGTAAACAGCTTCCGTACGCGCAAGCCCTTGTGCGCGGCGTTTTTCCCACAGCGCAAGAAACAGGGCAGATGGTAGAAGAAGCGCAAAATGCAGAAGGGGATATGGTTAACCGTATCGCTCTTGCTCGCCAAGAGGAAAAGAGCAAGCTTCTTCTTATGGAAGAGCTTTCTGTGGCTCATGCAAGAGCGCTTTTGCAATTACGCGGTCTGCAAAGTGACAGCCCACAACGCGCACGCGCTCAGCAAGTAGAAACGCAAGCTCGCCAGCAGTTGGAAAGTGCGAGAACTGCCTATGAACATGCTAGCCGTGGCCGCATGGCGGTAGAAACAACCTTACAAGCCCTTCGCTCACGCCGCCTTTCTGGTGCCTTTAACAGCACAGGTATGAACCCTAATCTTCCCACACAAGAAATATCTGACGTTATCACAGCGCCCGAAGATGGGCATATTATAGGTGAAGTTCCTACGGTGGGGCAAGTTATACAAAAAGGTACTCCTGTGTTTACGCTTCTTCCCGAACACGGAACCATTATTAAAGCCGCTAGCCATGTGCCACATAAAGACGCCGTTAATCTTGAAACTACAACGCCAGTTTTTCTCGTAAGTGAAAGTACGCTTCTTTTTGGCTCCATTTCACAAATTATCCACGATGGAGATATGAGCATCCTTGCTGTGCATCTTAATGCGGAAGGAGAGGATTTTGACACCATTGTGAAAGCTCTTGAGTCTGGAAAAGTCAAAATGGTTTTTTGGCCTAAAAATTGGCTTCAAGAACATGTTCCCGTGGAAGTTTTGGGACTATTAAGTTATTTATAGTGTGCTTTTCATATGAATCCTACGATGTCAGATAAGCAATATAGCGTGTGCTTTAGTGGGCATAGATTGCATAAAATAATAGACTTTCATGTGTTATCAGAAATACAAGCACGTCTTGCATGTGTTGTTCAAGAGTATGTACAAAAAGGTTTTCATACATTTTATGTGGGTATGGCAGACGGATTTGATATGATGGCGGCTGAAGAAGTAGCTCGTATAAAATCCAAGGAAAGCAATATACGTTTTGTAGCTGTTATTCCCTCTCATAATTGGCGAACGTTTACAAATCGCGAAAAAGAAATTTTTGCTCAAGCAGATGAAATCATTGCTGTGGCAGATCGTGCTGACAAAAAATCATATCATAAGCGCAATCGCTCTATGGTGGACCATGCTTCTGTCTTAATCTGTTATTATAACGGAGCGACGCAAACGCAACGTGGAGGAGGCACTGCCTATACGGTGCGCTATGCAGAAGAAAATGGGCTAGAAATAGTGAATATTTTCTAGTCATCCTCATAAGTTACTATCTTCATTTGTATGCTATGTTATGCGTATTTAAAGCTCATATGCTTCAGAGAGAGCTTTAACAACGCATAAAGAATTTGTTGCTACTGTAAGCGCTCACGTAAATATATTGTTATCAGCTCTTAAAAGCTTGACATTCAAGTAACCATTCTTATTTATAAGCTAAGAAATGTATTTCTATACATTTTTCTTTAATCCTCGACCCATTCTCAACAAGCCTTGATTCTCGTTCTCTTTTCCTCCTGTTCATTTCGAGTGCTTGCAGCCTGTAAAATGTATTTTTTAGGCTAAAAATCCTTGCTCAAGTACATGATAGTACTTTGTTCGTCTGTCCTAGCGACTTTTCAACCTGCCTTTGTGTCTTCTTTTGTAAGTGAATTTTCTTCACAAAAATGCAATATTCTACACAAAGTACTAAAATTTAAAGGAAGAAATTATGGCTGACCTCATACTCGCAAAACCTTCTCAAGGGCAACAAGTAGTACTTACCCCCCAAGCTGAAAACCGTCTTGTTTTTGATTTTTCGGTTGGGGATGTGACACTTACAAAAGATGAAGATTCACTAGTTCTTTCCTTTGAGGATACCTCCAGTGTTACGCTTACAGATTTTTACTCAGTATATTCTGCTGATAATATGCCCTCTTTTTTAATTGAAGGACAAGAGGTCACCGGAGAGAGTTTTTTTGCAGCTCTAGATGAAGAGCTTATGCCAGCTGCGGGTAATGCCACGGCGGTACAGGGCAGTGGTACAAGTGTTGACACCATTGGCGGTACTTTGCTTGATGGTATAGACAGGTTAGGAAGATTAGATCAAGAAAGAGATTCTTCCGATGATACGGACTTTGATCTTCCTCCTGTTCCTGCCGCCGTTGTAGACTCTCAAGATTCTGAGCCTGTGGAAGTGCAAAATACTCCACCTGTCATTACAGATATTATTCCTACTGATCCCAACAGTATTCCCGATGGCGTGGATGCGCATATTGGTGTTGTAGAATCTGGCGTTGGACGCGATGATGAGGGAAATATTACAGATGCGTCCAATGAAGAATATGGTGGCAAACTCAGCTCTACGGGGCAAGTTGTGGCCACAGATGTTGATAAAGATACGCTGGATTATACTATTGTTGGCACTGGAGAAGGGAGCTATGGTTCCATTACCATAGACCCTAACACAGGGGAATTTACCTATGTTCTTGATGATGAGGCTTCGCAGTCATTGGCTCAAGGCGATAATGTACAAGAACATTTTGAAGTACAAGTGAGTGATGGTAAGGGGGGGACAACTACCGCCACCATTACTGTGAATATTGCAGGAACCAATGACGCTCCTTCGCTTAGTATTGATGAAGCATTGAGTGTCACTGAAGACGGCTCTCTCAGTGCCACAGGTAAAGCAGAAAGCTTTGATGCAGATAATAATGCTGAACAAACGTTTTTTGTGGCTAAAGGAGATGCGGGGAATAATGATGATGAAACTTCTGCCGCTCTTGATACTTCTGGTTTGACGCAAGAAGGTACTCTTTTGGAAGGTGAATATGGTTCGTTCACCATTGAAGCAGACGGTACATATACGTACAATGTGGATAATGACGCCATTCAGCATCTTGGAAAAAATGACTCTGTAGAAGAAAGTTTTACTATTTATGTACAAGACGATAAAGGCGCGTGGAAATCAGAAGTGGTTAC
>CAYJFR010000075.1:0-3788 GCA_964369335.1 uncultured Desulfovibrionaceae bacterium
TTTGAGGGAATATACTCTTCTGGTATTTGACCGAAAAAGCGCATGAAATCTGACGTAGAGATAACCGAAAAGGCGTTTAAGTGAACACACTCTAAAACTATTCCGCTGCAATAACCTTAACCCCGTCCATATACGGCACAAGCACATCAGGCAAGACAATGGATCCGTCTGCTTGCTGTCCATTTTCCAACACAGCCACAAGCGCGCGTCCCACAGCAAGGCCAGAACCGTTGAGCGTATGCGCAAATTGTGCTTTGCCGCCGCCCTTAGGCTTAAAGCGAATATCTGCACGGCGCGCTTGAAAATCTCCGCAATTAGAACAAGAAGAAATTTCACGATAGGCATTTTGCCCAGGAAGCCATACTTCAAGGTCATAGGTCTTGGTGGCACCAAAGCCCATATCACCAGTGCATAATACAATGGTACGATAAGCAAGGCCGAGCTTTTCTAAAAGGCTTTCAGCGTGCTTGCGCATAAGTTCCAATTGATTGTAAGAATCTTCTGGATGGGCAAAGCGCACCATTTCTACCTTATAAAATTGGTGCTGGCGAATTAAGCCCTTAGTATCCTTACCATAAGAACCAGCTTCGGAGCGGAAACAAGGCGTATGCGCACAATAGCCTATGGGCAGCATATCTTCTGTAAGCACTTCGCCTGCGTGAATATTTGTCAAAGGCACTTCAGCCGTGGGAATAAGATAATATTCCCAACCTTGAAGACGGAAGAGGTCTTCTTCAAATTTGGGGAGCTGTCCTGTGCCCGTCATGGTTTTAGTGTTCACCATAAGAGGAGGAGATACTTCAATATAGCCGTTTTTAGCATGCTCATTCAAAAAGAAGCTGGCAAGAGCGCGTTCTAAACGAGCCGCCCAGCCCTTGGAAACCACAAAGCGCGAACCTGCAAGCTTACTGCCACATTCAAAATCAAGCCCTTTAAGGTCTGTACCAAGTTCCCAATGCTCCTTGGGAGTAAAATCAAAGCTAGGCGGCGTTCCAAAACGGTGCACTTCGGGATTGTCAGCTTCGTCCTTGCCCACAGGAACACTCTCATGCGGTAAGTTAGGTACATTGAGTAGCCACGCGTTTACTTTTTCCACGGCGGTTTCGGTCTCTACGTTTAAAGTCTTAATACGCTGTGAAAGTTCACCCATAGCGGCAATACTTTCTGAAGCGTCTTCACCAGCCTTTTTACGCTTTCCGATTTCTGCGGAGGCGCTGTTGAGCTGGCTTTTTAATTGCTCAATTTCTTGCAATAAACGGCGACGTTCTGCGTCTAGAGCGAGAAATTCCTCTACGTTGAGGCTGGAATTTCTGGCTTTGAGCGCTGCGCCAAGTATATCTGGATTTTTTTGAATGGCTTTTATGTCAAGCATGTATGTTCTCCTTACAAATTCACAATACCATATACGGCATAATATACAGAAGCAAGGCAAGCGTCTAGATATCATTTTTCAAAATCTTATGTAAAAAATACTGTGAAGAATTTTAGACGGTAAACAGCTTTTATGACAATGCTCTTCATATTGCCATTGAGAAAAAAAATCTGTATAGTATAGAAATTCTCTAGACAATATATTGTATGATGCCTTTATACTAGAGGCTTTTTTATTCACTGGGAGGTTTTATGAAATTGGTGAAAATAGTACAAGTGGCATGCGTTATGCTTATGGCACTTTTTTGTGTGGCATGTGGCCCTAACAATACCGTGCCTTTAACTTACACCCCTAAGAGCGACGCTGTATTGCCAAGCCCCAACGCCCCTCGTGTGGCTGTGGTGCTTTTTGAAGACACGCGCACAGAAACACATTTAGGTTTACGTAACGATAACACCACTTTTGTGGGCACATCTTCCGTGCCAGAGTGGGTAAGTCGCTCTTTTGCCGAAGGTTTGCGCAGTAAAGGCTTGCAGGTATCCTTTGCCGAAACTCTTTCACAAGCGCAAAGCGGTGCTCCTGCCTATATCGTCACAGGCAAGATTCGCGAAGCTTCCTTAAGAGAACAATCGGTGGCAGAACTTCGCGCCAGCATGCAAGTAGAAATCTCCGTACATGACGCTCAAGGCGTACTTCTTAAAGAAGGGCTTTCTGCCAGTCAAAGCGAAACAGGTATTATTTCCACAAGCACAGCTACAGCCCTTTTGCAAAGTACTGTGCAGGAGATGTTGCGTCCTGGTGTGGATAAAGTGGCAGAAATTTCTGGGGTGAATTAATTTTTCAGCCCATGCCAATGTGAACACATATAAAACCGTATGAGGTGGACATAAGCCGCCACATACGGTTTTTTTATGACAGAAACGAGATTGATTATGCGTAGAAAATGCTTTTTTCAACATATTTTGCAAATTCTTTGTTTTTTATTTGTGTGCACTCTGAGTATATCTTGCCCTGCCCTAGCCACACAAGAAGCACAAAAGCAGTCAGAAACGCTGACACTTACCTATTCTTATGCACAAGGTATCAGCGCCCATGATGCTGCGCATATCGTAAAATCCCTCGTTTTCTTTCAAGCTTTACGCATAGAGCACGCACAGCTTGCCGAGCAAAGAGCTTTAAGCTTTGGCGCGCAAAGTCTGCAAAAACAATTAGCCGTGGTGGCAAGCGTCTACTCTACGGATTTTCAAATACGCACGCAAAAATCAGAAAAGATAAAAGCTTCTGAAAGACCCTCTGTAAAGCAGTATAGAGGAAAAACCACCGTACAACCCCAATGGCAAGACGGCACTGTGGAAGTTTCTGTGCAATTACATGCCAAAAAACATACATTAGAAAGGGCGGTACAACAACTCTTGGCGCAAAAATCCTTGATTGAAATGCGCGTAGAATGGATTGAGCTTTTACAAGAAAATACAGAACGCGGTGCAGACCTTTTACTTATGGCTTCTGGTATTCGTGTGAACACTTTTGGCGGCTCATGGGCTTTATTGCGAGAAGAAGCGCATACGGTGGCAAGACGTTTGGCGGCTTTGTGGTTATATGATGCCGCATTGAAAAATTTTCGTGAAATATGGCAGCATCCGCAAGATGTAGAACACTTCGTACAAGAAGCTTTGCGCTTTGATAATAGCTTGCCTGCCTTGTGGACATGTCTTGGTGAGGTGCAATTACAATTGGACCATCCCAACACAGCCATATCAAGCTTACATAAGGCTTTACAATTACAACCGGAAAGAGCACGCGCTTTGTATATTCGCGCTTTGGCATACTTACGCTTACAGCAACCTTCTTTAGCTGAGGTGGATTTAAACGCGGCTTTGTTATTGCGCCCATACACGCCCACATGGCTACATGCCAGAGGGGCGGCGTATATGATGCTTGAAGAATATCCTGCCATGTGTGCCGATTTTGAAGAAGCTTGTTCTTTGGGGCAATGTGAGGGTTTGCAAAATGCCCGTAAGCAAGACCTTTGCCAGTACGAAACACCTAAAAATTAAAGAGAATAGCATGAGTTATAATGTTATGATAAAAGTTTATGGGCATGTGTGGCCCATAGCACCGCAATGCTTAGAAGCCCTCAAGCCACATTTTCCAGCCTCCGAACATTTAGATGCCGATGAAATGCTTGTGTATGAAAACGATATGCTCCGTATGGCATTTGAAGGCATTTATTTAGATATGGAAGAGGTGTTGACCATAGTACACCGCTTTTTACAGCCCACCTCACAAGGTAAAATTGATTATATTGATTTAGACGCATGGACATTAACACGTCACCGTATTGAACACGGGCTTATGACAGTCAGCACAGCTTCACTTAATACCGTCATGGACTACTCTGGACATTAACAGGCTG
>CAYJFR010000075.1:3888-9722 GCA_964369335.1 uncultured Desulfovibrionaceae bacterium
TTTTCCCATTCTTGCACTTGTCTTGTCATATCTTGCACAGAAAGATGCATGGGCACAGCCTCATCCACAAGCTTTTTCTTTCCTTTACCGCGTCCGCGCCCACTGCTTTCAGCCTCGCCGAAAATGCCGTCTAAAGGCGTCTCTACGCTTTTACGTATGGTACACGGCACAATGCCTTGCTCCATATTCCACGCTTCTTGTACTGTGCGGCGGCGTGTGGTTTCGTCCATAGCCGCTTGCATGGAACGCGTAATTTTATCAGCGTACAAAATAACTTGCCCTTGTGCATTACGCGCCGCACGCCCAAAGGTTTGGATAAGCGAGCCTTCCGAGCGTAAAAAACCTTCTTTATCAGCGTCTAAAATGGCAACTAAGGACACTTCTGGCAAGTCTAAGCCTTCGCGCAAAAGATTGATACCCACCAGCACATCAAACTCCCCAAGACGTAAAGCTTTCAAAATCTGCATACGCTCCAAAGTGTCAATGTCGGAATGCAAATAACGTGTTTTCACGCCCATTTGTAAGCAGTATTCCGTCAAATCTTCCGCCATACGCTTGGTCAGCGTTGTCACTAAGACACGCTCATCACGCGCCACACGCGCCTTGCACTCTGCCAATAAATCTTCCATTTGCCCTTGCGTGGGTCGCACATCCATAAGTGGGTCAAGTAAGCCTGTGGGGCGGATAATTTGTTCGGTAACAATGCCTTGCGATTGCTCAATTTCCCATTTTCCAGGGGTGGCAGAAACATAGATAGCTTGCCCTATAAGATGTTGAAATTCTGCAAATTGTAAAGGACGGTTATCAAGAGCTGAGGGCAGACGAAAACCAAAATTGACCAAGGTTTCTTTGCGTGAACGGTCGCCTTTATACATGGCGCCCACCTGCGGCACAGATATATGTGATTCGTCCACAAAGAGTAAAAAATCTTCAGGAAAATAATTGATAAGGCAGTGCGGTGGCTCGCCCTCTTGGCGTCCGTCAAGGTGACGGGTATAGTTTTCAACGCCGTTACAATAGCCCAGCTCTTCCAACATTTCTAAATCTAATTGAGTACGCTGTTCTAAACGCTGTGCTTCCACTAATTTATTGTGCTCCTGAAAATACTGCAAACGCTCTTGTAGCTCATGGCGAATATCATTCATGGCGCGTTTCAAATTGTCTTGGGCTGATACATAGTGCGAGGCGGGATAAATAACGGTTTTTTCAATTTTTCCTTTTATCTCCCCTGTGAGAGCGTCAATTTCGTGTATGGCTTCAATATCGTCGCCAAAAAATTCCACACGTAAAGCCACTTCATGATGGTATACAGGGATGATTTCCAGCACATCACCACGCACACGAAAAGTTCCGCGGTGAAAATCGTACTCATTGCGCTCATAATGCACCTCAACCAAACGACCTATCAAGGCATCCATGGAAATATGTTGATTAATTTCTATGGGAATAACCATTTTTGAATAGTATTCTGGCGAACCAAGACCATAAATACAGGAAACAGAAGCCACAATAATCACATCGCGTCGCGTGAGCAAAGCATGGGTGGCGCCGTGGCGCAATTTATCAATATTATCATTGATGGAAGAATCTTTTTCTATATAGGTGTCTGAGGTAGGCACATAGGCCTCTGGCTGGTAATAATCATAATAAGACACAAAATATTCTACGGCATTATGCGGAAAAAAGCCCTTAAATTCATTATATAATTGCGCGGCAAGAGTTTTGTTGGGGGCGAGCACAAGGGCAGGTCTATTACACTGAGCAATGGTATTTGCCATGGTGAAAGTTTTTCCCGAACCCGTGACACCCAATAAAATTTGGTCTTTCACGCCGTCATTTATATTGTCAACAAGTTGTGTTATAGCTTGAGGCTGATGCCCTCTTGGCGTATAGTCGCTTTGTAAAGAAAAAATTGATTGGGACATTTTATTTCTACCTTTGAGGAGTTCTCATGGAGTTCAGAATTATAGCCGCTGCCCCGTTTATGGAGCTTGACCGTGTGTATCTTATACAAGCCACCCTTAAAAGCTTCAAGGGACGGCGTGACGTTATCGTGTATCTTTTCCGTGCAGATCCTAATAAAGAGGAATTGCAAGAATTGACTAACATGGACCTTGTGGCCAAAGCCACAAAAGACACGCCAGAAGGCGCTACCGCCGATGACGCTTTACTCAGCGTCTTAGAAGCCTTCACTGCCGACGAAGGTAACGAAGTGCTAGAATATCTTAAAGAGCGTTATGAAGAACAGATTTCTGAAGTGGTTGTAAGCCCTGTAGAAATCCCTATCCCCTTGGGTATGGTGCCTTTTTCCGCCATTCCCGAAGGAAAGACCATGGGCTTTATTCGCTTTGACGCCGTGACAGATTATAGCTTGCCTTTCAAAGTGCACGGTTTTTATGACTTAGACGCACACGACGCCCTTTTAGCGCAATGTGACTAAGTATTTTCATTGTTAGAATATGCATCCGCATCAAAAAATGTAAAGGAGTCCTGTATGAAAATCAGCATTACCTATTGTGTTCCGTGAAACTTGGAGGCTAAAGCAGTCAGTTTGGCTGCCTTGTTACAGGAAAAGTTTGGGGTTTCGGTGGAGCTTATCCCTGGTGATGGCGGCGCCTTTGAGGTGCAGGTCAATGACACTGTAGTACACAGTCGCAAAGCCTTAGGTAAATTTCCTGACGAAGACGCCCTTATCCCTTATATTCGCGCGAATTTCAGCTAGAAACAGCCCAGCACTTTGGGCTAACAACCGCGCCCTTTCTTAAATTATCTTAACAGCGAAGCGTGCATAATTTTTATGCACGCTCACGCATTTTCGGAGTTTTTTTCTGATGGAATCTTACGAAATTTTCTTTTTCATCACATGGCTTGTATCGGGTTTTCTCAATGGCGTTTGTGGTCTTGGCGGCGCTTTAGTGGCCGTGCCTGTGGCAGCCACTTTTTTACAACCTGCTGTACTGACACCCGTTACAGGAATTATTGCCACCTCAGTGTGTATGCACCAAGCATGGATTTTCCGTAAATGCGTTCGTTATTCCACTGTTAAAAATATGCTTCTCGGTGCAGCGCCTGGAGCGGCGGCTGGTGTAAGCGTGCTTCTTTTTGTACGTCCGCAATATATACAGCTTGTCACAGGCATTGTGATGGTTCTTTTTATGTTGCAACAGCTCTTTGCCAAAAACCAAAAGTTGGAAGAAATTCCAGAAAAAACCATACAAACACTTTTTGTAGGCTTTATTGTGGGTATGCTCACAGCGTCCATTGGTATTAGCAATCCTACCATCGGCGCCTATGCTCTGCATCTTGGCTGGGCGCAAGGCATGGCTGTAGGCTCTATGAACGTTATTTCGGTAATTGCCTACCTTATTGCTTGCTGTATGCAAATAGCTTCGGGATTGTACACAGCAGAAGTGGTAAAACTCATTGCCATTGGCGTTCCTGCCGCCATGATAGGCTCTTTTTGCGCTATTCCTGTGGCTAAAAAACTGCCTGTGCAGACATTCAGATTTATCCTTCGCCTTATTATTATGTTTGGTGGCGTAGTCTGTATGTGGCGCGGTATTTCTAACTTGTAAGAAATAATTTCACTTTAAAGATATAAATCAAGGGCGTGCGCTGAAAAGTTCACGCCCTTATATATGGTAGGCGCGTTATAATATCTCAGGAAGTAAAATTTTACAGCCTATAGCCATAAGCACAATACCACCAATAACATTGGCGTATTTCACAATATAGGCATTTTTTTGCAGTAAACATCGGCTCAAAATCATGCCCAATGCTGTCATAGCAAAGCACACAATACCAATAATGATGGCAGGCATCCAAATGTCCATACGCAAGAAAGCAAAGGTACTTCCCACAGCAAGAGCGTCAATGCTGGTGGCTATGGCAAGCGTTAAAGCTGTAAACCCTTTGCTAGGGTCTTTTTCAAGACATGTTTCCTCTGCATCTTCACTATGTGTGTAGCCTTCCCAGAACATTTTTCCGCCCACCACAGCTAGCAGCATAAAGGCTATCCAATGACCATAGGCCTGCACATAATCATGCACTTGGCTGTATAAAAAAAAGCCCACTAAGGGCATGAAAAATTGGAAAAAACCAAAAATGGATGACATACGTAAAATCTGCTTACACGAACAACAGCCTTTAATACTCACCACAAGAGCCACAGAAAAAGCGTCGGCCGCCAAAGCCAGCGCTATAACAAAGATTTCAAAAAATGACATGATATAATCCCTATCTACAGAGTGAACACGCTTTAGAGACAGCCCCTACTTTATCTCCCCATATCATAATGTTCCAACCATTGTAGGAATACTATAACACAAATAAGGAGGAAAATCTTTTATAAGCAAAAAGATTTCCTTCCCCAAAAATTTCTTTCAAAAAACACTAGAGCGTGTTCACATAAAAAAATGACTCCCTCACAGGAATCACCTTTTTTATGGATAGTATCTGTATATATCTAGACCTTATTCAGGTGCAGGACCAGCGGCATAGTAGCAACGCTTAGGCGAATGTACTTTATTTTCTTTTTTAAGCTCTGCAATGTGCTTAGACACATCCTTACTTTCTATATTTAAAGCCTTGGCGATGTCTCCAGGGCGTACAGGTTTGCCTGCCTCTTGCATAGCTTTTAATACTTGTTCTTGCATATATTCCTCCAGATTTTTCTTTATTGAGAACAATTCCTATCTATAAACTTTCTGCTTGTCCGTCAAGCTTTTTTCTGGCATAGTGTGCGGGTGTTTATATCCCCTATTTTTACCCTTCAGGAATACTATGAACAGCCAAGTTCTTCTTTTTGATGTTGGCAACACGTCCATAAAGGTAGGGCTCGCCTCTCAAGACACCCTACTCTCTACGTATACCCTACGCACAGACGCAGAACAAACTGCGGACAGTCTTGGTCTTACTCTCTACACATTACTACAGCACGCTCATATAGCCAAAGACTCTCTTGCCGCCTGTGTCTGTTCTTCGGTAGTTCCTAGTATGACTCCCTTAGTGCGCGAGGCATGCACACGCTTTATAGGTGCGCCTTTTTTACAAGTGCCGCATGACATACCCGTTCCTCTGAAAAACTGTTATAACAATCCCAAGGAAGTGGGAGCAGACCGCCTTGTTTGCGCCTATGCCGCACGTCGTTTAGAGCCACTCAGTCCGTCCCTTATTGTGGTGGATTTTGGCACTGCCACCACCTTTGACTGCATCACAGATCACGACTATCTCGGTGGTATTATTTTTCCAGGCGTGCATACCGCAGCCGCCGCGCTCAGTTCCAAAGCTGCCAAATTACCGCGTATCAATCTTGACACCACAGACACCGAACCAGTACCAGGCAGAGATACAGCATCCAGCATGCAACACGGTATTCTTTTTGGCTTTGCCTCTATGGTGGAAGGGCTCACCTCACGTCTTGCTAAAAATATGCAAGGTCCTGTGCATGTTATGGGCACAGGCGGCTTTGCCAAAGATATTGCCAAGGTAAGCTCTTGCTTTGACACGGTATTACCCAACTTAATGTTGGACGGTTTGCGGCAATTATATTTTTCTCAATGCACTGATAAATATTGCACTTGAGAAATTGCCTTTAAAAAGTCATAAAAATTACAAGTAGATACTTTTAATCTATGTTACGGAAAGATGCTTCTTTAAAAAGCACAATATTTCCGCTATGAAAATTTTTTGGAAAAAGGGACTGGGATTTATCCCGGCAAGCTTTATACACTTGCGCGTAAAAAACATAAAAAACAACCCAGACAAACACTGAGGAGACGCCATGAGCACCATCGTATCTGTTCTTGCCCGTGAAATCATTGACTCTCGCGGCA
>CAYJFR010000076.1:0-9717 GCA_964369335.1 uncultured Desulfovibrionaceae bacterium
GCATAAGACCTGGCATTTCACGCTCAGAAAGTTGCATTTCTTTTTTACCAAAATCGGCAAGGCTTATATCTGCTACTTTATAGTTGAGGCTTAAATCAATGGGCTGTGCTTGAGACATAACTTAACTCTCTTTTTTTGCTACGACCAATAATAGATCGAGGTTTTTTTGTACGGATGTACGTTCTATATGAACCAGCTTAAGGCCGGCTTCGTGAATAAATTGTTGTAAGGTGCTTTGGGCAAAACCTAGCCAACGGTCTCCAAAATTTTCGCGCATGGTCTCATTATTATGCTTATCAAAATCCGCAATAAACACCGAACCACCTAAACGCAGAATACGGTGTACTTCCTTTAAAGTGCATAAAGGATGAGAAAGGTGATGCAATACGAGATTAATACAAGCAAAATCCGCTTCATTGTCACGCAAGGGCAAGTGGTCTAATTCACCAATACGCAATGATACGCGCTCGTCATGGGTGTCGGTTTCGGCAAAGCGGCGGCGTGCCAGCTCTAACATGCGCGGACTACCGTCTACACCCACCACTGAACCCACATGTGGTAAAATCTTTTCCAAAACAGAACCTGTGCCACAGCCAAGGTCCACCGCCAAGGCGCATGGCTTGGGTAAGGCCGCGCATACAGCGTTAGGCAGGTCAAAAGAGCCCAAGACTTCTTCGGTGAGCGCGTCCCAATCTTCTGCAATGGCGTTAAAAAACTGGCGTGTGCGTAAAGCTCTTTCTTCAATACAACGCCCGCCCAAATGTACGTCATTTTGCATAAGCGCGTTGGCGTCCACAAAGGGCAAAATACTTTTGATAAACTCTTGCGCTTCTCCGTCTTTGTTGACGGTGTAAAAAACCCACAGTCCGTCGCGACGCCATTGCAGTAAATTGGCCTCAGTCAAAATCTTCAAATGGCGCGAAATACGCGACTGCCCCATTTGCAAAATACTCACCAGCTCATTGACCGAGAGTTCATAATGGGCAAGTACATGCAAAAGGCGCAAACGCGTTTCATCTGCTAAGGCTTTAAAATAGGCAAGGGCTATGGACATATGTTCCTCATGTATTTATCAAGAAAGCTTGATACATATATCTGCTTTTTTGGATATAGGCAAGGAAAGAATTATATATTGACTTTTTATAGAAATTTTCTATATTATTTCAAGTGTTTTTCTATAAAATATTTTTTCTGGAGTCTCTTATGCAATCTTCTCAAAGCCCTTTTGAACACATGCGCGAGCTTTGCCAACGCGCTTGGCAACGCCATCTTCTTTCCGGATTTAATGGCAATGTATCTCTGCGTATGGGGGAAAATATAGCCATTACCTGTAGTGGCGCCGCCAAGGGCTATTTACAAGAAAAAGACGTGTGTATTGTGGATATGAAGGGGCATATGGTGCAAAGTTTTTCTGCGCAAGCCAAAGCCTCTTCGGAAAGCGCTATGCATGTGCAATTGTACGCCCAGCGAGCAGACATTCACGCCATTGTGCATTGCCATCCGCGGCATTTACTGGCGCTAGAGGTAAAATTGCGCACCATGCCAGAACAACAATTTTTGGATATTCCCGTTTTTGAAGCGGAAATGCTACGCTCACGCATGGGTTTTGCGCCTAATTTCGCGCCGGGCAGTGCGGAGCTGGCTGAAGCTGTGGCGCAATGCGGTACGAACTATGATGCCATTTGGATGGCACAACACGGGCTGACATGTGTGGGAAAGGACGGCATTGAAGCGCTCGCTTTGGCGGAAGAATTGGACCATTTGGCGGCGGTGCAGTTGTTGGGTTTGTAGCAGAAAAAATTATGGATTGCTTCGTTGCTTCTCGCAATGACTTTGTGTTGTATTCAAGGTCATTGCGAGCGCAGCGAAGCAATCTATGCCTTTTAATTCAAAAAACTATGCTTTCACAGCGGCTTGCAAGTCTGCCACTGCGTCGGTGATTTCCCAAGAAAACTCAGGAAGCTCGCGGCCAAAGTGACCGTAACAAGCGGATTTTTTGTAAATGGGGCGACGTAAGTCCAAACGCTTGGTGATGAAGTAAGGACGAAGGTCAAAAACATCACGTACAGCCTTGGTAAGCACTTCGTCAGAATAGTCACTGCTGCCCATGGAAGACACGAGCACAGACACAGGTTCTGCTACACCGATACAATAAGCGATTTGCACTTCGCAACGCTCAGCAAGTCCTGCGGCTACAACGTTCTTGGCAATATAACGACCCATGTATGCACCAGAACGGTCTACTTTAGAGGGGTCTTTACCAGAGAAAGCCCCGCCGCCGTGATGGCCAGCGCCGCCATAGGTATCATTGATGATTTTACGGCCTGTTAAACCGCAGTCACCCATAGGACCACCTACCACAAAGCGGCCTGTGGTGTTGATGAAAATCTCGCAATCTTTTTCTGTGAAGAAACCAGAAGGCTCAAGCACAGGACGAATAACATGGGCGCGTACAGCTTCCACAATGTCAGCTTGGCTTACGCCGTCAGCGTGTTGTGTGGACACAACGACATTATTGATGCGTACGGGCTTACCGTCTACATATTCAAAAGAAACTTGTGTTTTTCCGTCGGGACGGAAGAAATCTACAATGCCAGCTTTACGCACGCGGGTAAGCTGTTGTGAAAGTTGGTGTGCCCAATAAATAGGAGCAGGCATAAGTGTAGAAGTTTCGTTACAAGCAAAACCAAACATCATACCTTGGTCACCAGCGCCTTGGTCTTCTGGAGCTACGCGGTCAACGCCTTGCGCAATGTCAGGAGATTGCTTGTCAATGGAAGAAAGCACGGCGCATGTTTGCCAGTCAAAGCCCATATCGGAACTGTTGTAACCAATTTCCTTAATGGTTTCGCGCACCACTTGCGCAAAGTCAGCATATCCCTTGGTGGTGATTTCACCTGCAACTACAGCCATACCGGTAGTTACAAGGGTTTCACATGCCACACGAGAATCAGGGTCTTGCTCAAGCAAGGTGTCTAAGATGGCGTCAGAAATTTGGTCAGCAACTTTATCAGGATGACCTTCGGTTACGGATTCAGATGTAAAAAGGTATTTACCCTTGGGAAACTTCATGAGAGCTCCTATTTTCCTAATTTTTAAAGAAGAATATTATCAATAAGCCTCGCTTTACCCATACGCACCGCGCATGCCATAAGCGAAGCTTCACCTACAATTTCTTGTGGCTCTAAGGTGTTTGCATCCACCACAGAAAGATAATCTAACCGCCCTGAAGGCATAGTTTCTGCCCAGCGCGATAAGACCATTTGTTGTAATAAAGCCACATTTTTTTCGCCTTTAGCCACCATATCTTTGGCAAAACGCAATGCCTTTTGAATTTCTGGCGCTTCTGCTCTTTCTTGCGGCGTCAAGTACACATTGCGGGAACTCATGGCAAGCCCGTCGGCTTCACGCACAATATCATGCCCTTCAATGTTTATGGGGACATTTAAATCGCACACCATACGGCGAAGAACAGCCAATTGTTGCCAATCTTTTTGCCCCAAAACAGCCACGTCAGCTTGTGTTAGCATAAAGAGTTTCATGACCACAAGGCACACCCCTTGAAAATGCGTGGGGCGCGTGATGCCGCAAAGACCGCGTGACAAGGCTGGCACAGCAATAGTTGTGGCGCTGTCTGGCGGATACATATCTTCCACTTGAGGCGCAAAAAGCGCGTCAACGCCGAGGCTTTTTGCCACAGCGCAATCTCGCTCAAAGTCTCGTGGATAGGCGGCTAAATCTTCCCCTGGTGCAAATTGCGTGGGATTCACAAACAGTGACACCACAACTTTATGACCCAAGGTGCGCGCATGGCGCATAAGAGCTTCATGCCCCGCATGGTAATAGCCCATAGTGGGAACAAGCACTATACGCTGCCCTTCTGTATGCCACTGCCGACAACAGTCTCTAATACTTTGTGTTTCTTTTATTATCTGCATATCAAGTTATAGTAATATGGTTTATGTTAAGGACGGTTATACACGGAGCTTGCTTTTTTGTCCAGTGTTGTCTTGCTTGTAAGCAGTACAAAAACATTCTCTGCCCAGCGACATGCACACAGCGCTTTGACAGCCGTCCTTGCCTCATGTATGTTGCCTTTTCGGAGGCTTTATGAAACCTTTTTTTCAAGGCAAAATAGATGTTTTTTGCGCGCTGTACGCTGTGCTCAACGGGCTTAAAATCACGCATCATATCCGCACCTTACAAGCGCGGGATATTTTTCATGAAGCGCTGCTCGGCATAAGCCAAAATCCCAAGGTTTTCCGCGCTGTTTTAGAACAGCAAACCGACTATATCGGCTTGGTGGATGCCATGCTCACCATCCAAGGCAAAAAACGCCCGCTTATAGTGGAGCGTCCTTTTGCAGATAAAAGTGTCATTCCCTCCCCCCATGAAGTTTGGGACGCCATAGAAGCGTGGCTTGCGCCCAATGTGCTTAAAGGAGAGCCTTCCTTCCTCAATGACGTACACCCGCATGAAAAAAATAATCTTATGGGGCGCGCCGTTATTTTTCGCTTTTTGCGCTATATGCGCCACGACGCCCAGCCTATGAATAAACACTGGACAACAGCTTATTATATTAATGAAAAAGGCCTACAGTTTTTTGATTGTAGTCTCGAAGAAAGCGCCATTTACAGCATAAAAAAAGGGGATTTTGTCACCAGAGAAGAAGATATCAGCCCTTCTTGTTTGTTGTGTCTTGACCCTAGCTCTGTCCGTTTTATGGCGCCGCGTATGCCTCACGCCAGTAAATAACCGTATTCTTTTTTAAGAGGTGTACATTGTGTAAAAATGTAATTTTTTAAAATAGCATGAAGTCTCTTTACAAAAAAAGTATTTCCTACTACTCTGCTCGTGATTGCTCCATCCAAAGAGCATATTCCATCACAGCCTTTATTTTCTCATAAAGTACATCTCGCATTTTCACGGCCTTACACACCTCAAACAAGAAGGAGTTTATTATGTCCTTAATGCAACGTGCCTTAGCTTGTGTTTTCGTATTGAGTTTGTGTCTCTCTTCATGGGCAGTGCCTTCCTATTCTGCCGACAATATGCCTTCTTCAGCTGTATTTAGCATGAGCTCCCCCCATACTTTCGCACAAGTTAAAGCTAAAGCCGTGGCATTTATCCAAAGTAAGGGGCTGACACTTTTTGCCGAATACGACCATGCCCAAAACGCCCAAGACGTGAAGCTTACCTTAGCCCCTACCACAGTACTTGTGTTCGGTAGTCCCGCCGTAGGCACAAAGCTTATGCAAAACTTCCCAGGCATTGGTATGGAATTGCCTCTCAAAATATTGATTTCTCAAGACGCCGCAGGCAAAGTCAGTCTTGCCTATCCTAATCTTGCTCATGCCTTTGCCCCTTATGGCATAAAAAAAGACAATGCTATCTTAGGCAAGATGCAAGGTCTTTTGGAAGCCTTGGCTAAAAACGCTACCCAATAAAATAAGAAATTGTTTTTATTGTTTAAGCGCTTTTTTTCTCTAGCCAAGCTACCCCCTTTATGTTAGAGGCAAAAAAGCGCTTTTTCTTCCTATGCTCATCATAAAGAATAAGCCAAAACCTCGCGCATGAAATTTTTTACATTGGAGACTTTATGATAAAGCATATACTTTCCTGTACCATGGTCTTTGGTTTACTCTTTTCTCTGGCAGACTTTGCGCACGCTAATGCCATTAAAGAGGGCTCTTTTCGCCAAAGCTGTAAAGAAATCAACGTAGACAAAAACGGCATCACTGCCTTGTGTCAAAAAAAAGATGGCTCGTGGCAAAAAACCTCTTTATCTTCGTATAACTTCCCCTGTACTGATATTTCCAACAACAATGGCGAGCTTCTTTGCCACAGTAAATAATACAGTAAGCATTTTTCAAAAAAGCAAAAAAAAGCGGTGTAAGCCTAGGCTCACACCGCATTATTTTTTTACCCAGTCTTATAACTCAGGTGGAAGCTCTTTGAGTTGCGCCCAAGAATATACAGGACCGTCCACGCACACATAACCGCTACCAAGGTTACAGCGTCCGCAAATGCCGATACCGCATTTCATACGCTTTTCCAAGGTGGTGATGATGTTTTCGTGGGGGAAGTTCATCTTTAAGAGGGCTTCTACAGTGAATTTAATCATGATAGGAGGCCCACAAAGAACGGCTACGGTCTTCTTAGGGTCAGGATTAATATCCGTAAGCACATGAGGAATAAGACCCACTTTATGCGCCCAACCTTCAGAAGGGTTGTCAATGGTTAAATGGCAATCAAGGTCTTTGTTGTTCATCCATTCTTCAAGCTCATAGCTGAAAGCCATATCTTGAGGAGAACGTGCGCCGTAGAGCAAGCTTACCTTGCCGTAATCCGCTTTATGCTCAAGCACGTCAAGCATAATGGTGCGGATAGGCGCCATACCGATACCACCGCCAATGAAGAAGACATCTTTGCCTTTCCATTCTTCGCGTGGGAAGCAGTTACCAAGAGGGCCACGAACGCCCACTTTGTCACCGGCAGAAAGCTTGTGTAAAGCTTCTGTTACTTCACCTGTACGCATGACGGAGAATTGCAAATAGTCCTTATTGGATGGCGGGCTATTGATAACAAAGGTAGATTCACCTGCGCCGAAAAGAGACAACTGACCCACTTGACCAGCAAAGTGGACGAAGCGTTTTCTGGCTTCTTCATCGTCAATAACAACGCGGAACGTCATAATATTATGTGTTTCCTTAATAACCTCGATAACCGTCGCCACGTGGGGCAAATACGGATTTGGACCAAGGTCAAGAGGAGTAAACTTAGATTCTTTTGCAGTAGTAGACACTTTAGGTTCTTCCTTTACAGCTGGAACTTCAGCCTTTTCTTTTACAGCTGGCACTTCAGCTTTTTCCTTAACAGCCACGTCAGATTTCTCTTTCACAGCTACGGAACTGTCTTTTTTTACCGCTGGCGGTGTGTTTTTCTTCACCGCAGGGCTCACAGCACGGGCTTTTGCCGGTGGTGTGACTTCGCTTTGTGCCAGAGCAGCTTGTTCTGTAGATTTTTCGAGCGCAGAGTCTTCCACAGGTGCTGTAGAAGTCTCGTCTGCTGCTGTCTCTACAGCTGCCGCCGCTGTCTTTCTAGGTGCTCTAGAGGAAGTTGCGGGCTTTTTAGCCGCAGGTGCTTTTTTCTCACCTGTTGTTCTCTTTGTGCTCATAATCTACTCCTTACGCCTTTTTTGCAGTGGCAATACCAGCCAATACGATGGAGCGTATATCAAGATGCACGGGACATTGGCTTATGCAACGTCCGCAGCCATTACAAGAAAAGTTGTCAGCCCACACTGTGGGGTAGTTGCTAAATTTATGCGAAACACGGTTACGCATACGGAACGCCTTTTTGGTGCGTGGGTTGTGTCCGCTGGCTTCACGCGTAAAGTGTGAGGCCATGCAGGTATCCCAAGTACGCATACGCTTGCCGCCTTCTTCGCTCAAACCATCACCTTCGTCGGTGATGTTAAAGCAATAGCAGGTGGGACAAATGTAGGTACAAGCACCGCAAGAAAGGCATTGTGCTGTTTGTCTTTCCCAGAAAGTTTGCTCGTCAAAAAGAGAAGCAAGGCTTTCTTTGGCTGCAGAAAGGTCTGGAGCTTCGCCAAGGCTAGCAACAGCTTTTTCATGCAAAGCAGGAACAGCATCCACTTGAGTTGCTTCAGCCGCAGGAAGTGCGCATTTTTCTAAAAGAGCAGCGCCTTTTTCTGTGACAGATTGCAACACATAGCCGCCTTCTACTTCGGTAAAGAGAATGTCAGAACCTTCGGTATCAGTAGGGCCAGAGCCTACCCAGTGACAGAAGCATGTGGAGCATGTTTCTGTGCAAGCGCGGGTGATAACTACAAGGTTTTCATACTTTTTAGCAAAGTAAGGGTCAGCGTGAGGGCCTTGGGTATAAGGGCGTTTAAGCACCGCAAAACCGCGAGCATCACAAGGACGGCAACCGAATACTGTCACAGGTGCCGCTTCTTTAGCATCATCTAAAGTCAAAGTGGTTTTGCCAAGGTCTTCAGCATCTTTCACATGACGATAGGTCACAAGGGTTTCGCAAGCAGGAAGAACCGCTGCTTTGGGCGATACAGAAGCTTTGTCCAATGTCACTTCCATACCGCTTGTATAAGGGGCAAAGACAATGGCTTTGGCTTGTGGAGTGGGAACAAGCACTCGTGTCTCGCCTTGACCTGCGCCGTTTTGGCCGAGCCATGCAAGGAAAGCAGGCATGGCGTCTTTTTGTAAAAAGCGTACGTTGCTCATTATTTCCATTCCCTCTCAATGATATTCTTCTCTTCCACAGCATAACCAAGCAAGGGCGGAGTAGCGTCTGCCTTCATGCCGGATTTGTAACCGTCAAAGAGTTGTCCTAAGGTGCGTCCCAATACTTGGCGTAAAGCAAGAATAGGAATGTTTACAGGACAAGCGCGTTGACACTCGCCGCAACCAGTACAACGACCAGCAAGGTGCAAGGCGTGTACAGTTTGGAAGAAGAGTTTTTCTTTAACGCTGTCATCTTGAGAAAGCCAATGTGGATTGCGTGTTTCTGCAATACAGTGATCGCGACAAACGCACATGGGGCACGCATTACGGCAAGCGTAACAGCGCACACAACGAGACATATGTCCTGCCCAGAAAGAACGTCTTTCTTCAAGGCTCATGGCTTCAAGCATGGCAAGCTCACGTGGTATAACCACACCTTCACCTACAGGAGTAGGCGCGCCGCCAAAGCGCTCGTCTGCCATAACAGCGGCAGGAGTTGTACAGCCATAGCATTTGCCTTGGGCAAACTTTTGCATGCTGAACTTATGCTCGGTACCGTCTGCCACAATGGTCACAGTGTCGGCATTGGTGCTGACGCTGTCAATGGCATTGTAACGGCCAAGGGTCTCGTCCACACGTTGCATATCAAGAGTGCCTTCGCAAGGCATGGCAAAGATATGCACTTCGTCTTTATTGATGAGGTTTTCTTGCAAAAGCTCCACCACAGAACGAGAGTCACAGCCTTTAACCACAATACCCACTTTTTTGCCCTTCCAAGAAGGAAGATAGGTGGCAAGGTTATGTACGTTAAAAGCACCCCAAGTGAGGGCGTCTACATCGCTTTCTTCATACATAAAGTGTGGGGCGGCGTGGGCAGCGTCGTGACCTTGCTTCCAACCGATAACGGTATCAAGTTCGCCTATTTTAGCTTTAATGGCAGTTTTAAGCTCATCTAAAGCGCCGTTGCCGGCAACACCTGTGCCCAAGGGGCGTAAGGGTTGCATGGCAGTTTCTGCCACTTTGAGCAAGGCTTCAGCGTTTTCAATGCGAGGAGCAGGTCCAAGCTTGTGTATTTGCTCGGTAAATTGTGTTACCACCAATTGCCATTTCGCGCCTTCAGAAGCAGAAACCCAAGTGTATTCAAAACGGCCTGGATCAATGCCAAGAATAGGCAAGAAATGCTTGAGCATTTCAAGACGACGACGGGCATAGAAGTTGCCGGAGCTGTAGTGACAGTCACGGGGGTGACAGCCAGAAACAAGCACACCGTCAGCGCCGTCAATGAGCGCACGCATAACAAAAAGCGGATCCACACGACCAGAACAAGGGAGGCGAATAATCCGTAAGTCTGTAGGTTGCGTAGCACGGGCTACGCCGGCGGTATCAGCACCACCGTAGGAACACCAGTTACAGAGAAAGCCGACGATTCTCAGCTCATTATTTACTTGCG
>CAYJFR010000077.1:0-9691 GCA_964369335.1 uncultured Desulfovibrionaceae bacterium
TTAAGAAAAGTCGTGCTGAGTTTGAAGATCTTATGTACCAAACCATGAAGATTGCCGGCTCCATCACCGAAGGGGATACGGTTCTTCCTACAGGTATACAAGTAGGTATGGGTGTGCGCCCCACAGCCGTACATAAATTTTTCTCCCAAGGGGATTTTCAAAATACAGGCAATGCCCTTGATATAGCCATTGAAGGCGACGGCTTCTTTCAGGTGGAAGTCAATGGCGAGCTTATGTATACCCGCGCGGGAACATTCAAATTAAATCAAGATGGTACAGTAGTTACTGCCAATGGTTATATTTTACAGCCAGAGTTTACCGTGCCCACTGAAACAAAAAATATTTCTGTTTCGCCGCAAGGGCATATTGCCGCCCTTGACTCTAGCGGTGCAGAAATCGCTTCGGCAGAAATTCCCTTATACACCTTTATCAACCCAGCTGGCTTAGACGCCCGTGGACGTAACTTGTATACGCCTACAGACGCTTCTGGTGAGGAAACAGAAGGCGTACCAGGAACGGATAATGTGGGCACATTGGCACAAGGTTTCTTGGAAATGTCCAACGTAGAAGTGGTAGATGAAATGGTAAATATGATTGTAGGACAGCGCGCCTACGAGGTAAACTCCAAGGCCATTCAAACTTCTGACTCCATGTTAGGAATTGCCGTACAACTGAAGAGATCATAATTATGATGCGTAGACTGTGGAGAAAAAGCATAGCTTGCATACAGAAGTTTGCAAACTTGGCAAAGAAAAATTCTCTTTTGCCAAAGGGAGACTTTTGCCAACAAAAGCACAGTGTTTTTTCTCTGTCGGTCTTTAAAATAGTCAGCATTACGCTTTTCTTTAGCCTGTACACCACAACTATTTGCCATGCCAGTGCGTGGAATTATGCCAAGCCTGGTTTACCACTCACACAAGAGCAACGCACAACAGGCGCAGCGCAAACCCGCTCCGCTTTTGGACAAGGTGAGTATGCAGGGGGAACCTTGCAGCTAGAGACCCAAATGGATTGGCGCTTGCAAATACGTTCCGCCGCTGTGGCTCAAGGGGAAATGGTGACTCTTGGGGAAATTGCAGACCCCGTAGGCACTATGCCGCCGGGCATGTGGGATTCTTTGCGCGGGCAAGCCTTATGGCCAGCCCCACCAGAGCCTGGCAAGCCTTTGCAGATTAATAAAACACGTTTGGCAAAAGCCTTGCGCGATACCCTTGGAGACCTTGCCAATAAATGCCTTTTACCAAGTTCTCTTGCCATACAAAGGGGCGGCGTGGTGCTTACCGAACACGATTTGCGCCGCTATGTGGTCAGCTTTTTGACGGCAAAAACCAATGCCATGCCCGGTACGGCAGAATGGGCAGACTTTCGCTTGCCACCGTATATATTTTTAGAGCATGGGCATCAGCGTGTGAATTTAGAGCCGGGTGTTGTGGCTCCGGGGCGCGTCACATTCCGTTTTATTGTGCAAGACACTGACGGTACTGTGTTACGCCGTGCTGCAGGGGCGGCTTTTTTGAATCTTTGGGTTGATGTGCCAGCAACGGCGCGTCCCCTCACAAAAGGCTCTTCACTGCATGTGCAAGATATTACCTTTACACGAGTCAACGCCGCGCATTTGGATGCTATGCCTTGGGACGGTAAGGGCGGGCCTTGGCAAGTGATACGCAATTTTGGCACAGGCGAAGTTATTTATAGCACGGATTTACTGGGTGAAGCCATGATACGCCGAGGCTCTATTGTGAATCTTGTCTATGCCAAGGGTGCTATTCAAATGCAAGTTAAGGCTGAAGCTCTTTCAGACGGTGCGCCGGGTGCCATTATCGCGGTGCGCAACTTACAAAGCAAAAAACAAATATATGGCACTGTGCGCGATAACAAAACCGTTTTGGCTGAGTAAACACTGTTTTTTAAGAAATTTTATATACCCCTTATGGTGGTACAAAAGGTCAGATATTTGGAGGAAGCCATGAAAAAAAATCAACTACTCTCTTTGGGACTTATACTCTGCATGTTGTGCATGATGGTAGCGTGTCAAGGGTCAAAAACCTCACCCACAGTGGTAGCACCTACAGTGAGCGCCGCGCCTGTGCAAAGCTATACACCGCAAGACCCTTATGAAAACCCTGGTTCTTTATACGCGCAAAGCGATGTAGATCCTTTATTTTCTGACAGCCGCGCCCGTCGCGTAGGGGATATTGTAGTGGTAAATATTATGGAAAGCAGCTCGGCGCAAAACTCTGCCAACACCTCAGCTGACAAAGAAAGCGACAATGATTATGCCATACCCTCCTTTTTTGGGCGTAGTAATTTAAACAGCTTACCCCTTTTTGGCTCAGCTGGTCTTAAAGTTCCTGTGGGCGTAGGCACATCTGTGCTACAAACCAACTCTATGAGCGAATTTTCTGGCACAGGAGCAACCACGCGTTCCAATACTGTCATGGCTTCCATTGCTTCACGCGTCATCAAGGTCTTGCCTGGCGGTATTTTACAATTAGAAGGCGTGCGTCAAACACGTGTTAATGAAGAAACGCAATATATGGTTATTTCTGGAACCATCCGCGCCCGTGATATTGCCACTGACAATAGTATTATGTCTACGCAAATGGCAGATGCCAATATCCAATATTATGGTAAGGGCGTTCTGGCTGATAAGCAAAAGCCCGGTTGGTTTACTCGCTTTATGGACAACCTCTGGCCTTTCTAAAAGCTTGTTATCATAAGCTTATAAACCCGCTACGGCGGGTTTTTTTGTAACTAAAATAAGGCAATGAGGTGACAAAATTTTCCTCACTTGGATTTTATTTACCTTTGTGATAGCATGCACGAGTAAAAATACAGTGCTATTTTTACAGGGCGCAATGGTATTGCGTCAAGAGCTTTACATGACGGCGTGTGCGCCGTACAAATGTTTTGAGGAAATGGGAATTGTATAGGCTTTTCCCATAAAAAGTATCATCTTTCTAAAAGGAAATTATATGCCCTTTGCAGCCTCTTTTAAAGCTTACGATGTGCGCGGAACCTATCCAGAATCATTAAGCCCTGCCCTTGCCAAAGCCATTGGTCTTGCTTATGCCAAACTTTTTTCTCCGCAACGTGTGGTCATTGGTCGCGATTGTCGCCTTTCTGGCCCTGCTTTGCGTGACGGCCTTGTGGCAGGTCTACGCGCCGCAGGCATAGCCGTCACAGACATTGGTTTATGCGGCACAGAAGAAATTTACTATGCCGCCTTTGCTCAAGGTTTTGACGGCGGTATTATGATTACAGGAAGCCATAATCCGCGCGACGATAACGGTATGAAATTTGTGCGCAAAGACGCTGTGCCCATCAGCGGAGACACAGGTCTTTTTGATATTCGTGATGAAGCTCTCAAACTTTTGCCTCAAGTGCAGGCTGAAGAAGATATGAGCGTAACCACAGGCTCTTATGAAGAAAAATCCTTCCGTCAAGATTATGTGCAATTCTTATTGGATTATGTGAAAATCGACCCTTCTGCACAACTTAAAATCCACGCTGACGCGGGCAATGGCTGCGCTGGTCTTGTATTGCAAGAACTTATGGATAAAGTGCCCTTCACCATAAGCACAGCACATATGCAGCCTGACGGCACCTTCCCCAACGGCATCCCTAATCCTTTATTGCCAGAACGTAGAGACGCTACGGCACAAGCTGTACGTGATACAGGCGCTGATGTGGGTATTGCGTGGGACGGTGATTTTGACCGCTGCTTCTTTTATGACGCTCAAGGTAATTTCATTGAAGGCTATTACCTTGTGGGGCTTTTGGCGCAAAGTTTGTTGCAAGAATTCCCTGGCGCAAAAATTGTGCATGACCCACGCCTTATGTGGAATACACAAGATGTGACAGCGGCAGCGGGCGGTGAGTGCGTACAGTCCAAGTCAGGACACGCTTTTATTAAAGAAAAAATGCGTGAAGTAGACGGTCTCTATGGCGGCGAAATGAGCGCACACCATTATTTCCGCGACTTTTCCTATTGCGATTCTGGCATGTTGCCGTGGCTTTTGGTGGCAAAACTTATCACCAGCAGTAAAAAAAGCCTTGCGGAATTGGTGCAAGAATGCATGCAAAAATATCCTTGTAGCGGAGAAATCAACCGTAAAGTCAAAGATACCAAGGTTATTATTGATAAAATCTATGAAACTTATGGCAAAGACGCTCTGGCGGAAGACCGCTTGGACGGGCTTTCTTTGGAATTTGCCCAATGGCGCTTTAATGTGCGCTCATCCAACACCGAGCCTTTATTACGCCTCAATGTAGAATCCCGCGGTGACACCGCTCTTATGCAAGCAAAAACAGCAGAAATTTTGCAAATTATAGACAGTTTTTAAAGGAGATTTCATGAAAGAAGTTATCGTTACCGACAAAGCCCCCGGTGCTGTGGGCCCTTACAGCCAAGCCATACGTGTAGGCAACACCTTATACGCTTCTGGACAAATTGCCATTGACCCAGCCATAGGCAAAGTCATTGAAGGCGATGTGAGCGCGCAAGCCATACAATGCCTTAAAAATGTGCAAGGAGTACTGGAAGCCGCTGGATTTTCCATTACAGATGTAGTAAAGACCACCGTATTTATTACCAATATGGCTGATTTTGCTCTGGTTAATGAAGAATATAAGAAAGTTTTCAAAGAGCCGTATCCTGCACGTTCTTGCGTGGGCGTAGCTTCCTTACCTCTTGGCGTACAAGTAGAAATCGAAGTTGTAGCCGTTAAAGACTAAGAACTGTCTCTAAATAACAATGGATTGCTCCGTCACACAACGAAGCAATCCATAAAATTCATCCTCATAACTTATTAACTATTTTTTAAATCATCAATAAGCTTTGTGAGCTGATGCGTCTGCTCAGTTAAGGCATTGACGGCGTGAGAAGCTTCAACCATAGCATTTGTCGTTTCACTGGCAATACTATTTACCATGGAAATGGAATGAGAAATTTCATTGGACGTTGCCGACTGCTCTTCACTTGCCGTGGCTATGGCTCTTATGCCGTCAGAATTATTTTCTGCCATTTCAACAATACCTTGTAAGGCTTTACCGCTTTGCACCGTAAGCTCTGCCGCTTCTTCAATAGCAACTACAGCCACATCCACTTGTTTTACATTAAGCTCTGTACTTTGTTGAATGGCGTTAATGGCATTGGCTACGTCGGTAGTTGACGCTATAGTTTTTTCAGCAAGTTTTCGCACTTCATCGGCAACTACAGCAAAACCTCGTCCTGCTTCGCCTGCTCTGGCGGCTTCAATGGCGGCATTGAGAGCGAGTAAGTTAGTTTGGTCAGCTATGTCTGAAATAACCCCCATAACTGTACCGATGGAATTTGCTTGTTCGGCAAGACCACTCATATTTTCGCGTAATGTTAAAGATTGTTCTTTAACTTGGTTCATAGAAAGTTCACATTTTTTCGTAATTTCTGAACCTTCATTGGCTTTTTTCCTTGTATTATCAGCAAGTTCAGAGGACGCATTTGAATTTTGTGCAATTTCCAAAACGGTATTGTTCATCTCGTCCATTGCCATTGCAGTTTCAGACATACGAGTAGATTGTTGCTCTGAACCTCTAGTTGAAGTTTCAATTTGGGAAGATAATTGCTCGGACGCAGCGGCAATATTATTCACTATGTCCTCAAGCTGATTGGCGGCCTCAAGCAAGCCTTGATGTCTTGCCTGTTTTGCTTCTTCTGTGGCTTCTTCAGCAACTTTTGCTGCATTTTGGGCTTGAGCCATGGCTTCTTCAGCTTGTGCAGCTTTTTCATTGGATTCAGAAATCATATTTTTTAAACTTTCAGACATGCGAGCCAAATTTTCTGCAAGCACAGAAAATTCATCTTTACGCCTTAAAAAAGCATGATAAGCGTTTAAATGCTCATCACTCATTTCAAATTGACCTGCAGCAACTTTTTGAGCAAAAACAGACATAACTCTAGCTGTATAGGCAATTTTTCTTACCACGAAGAAAATAATAAGAGCAATCAAAACTAACGTTACAACACTGCCGATGAGCACATTCCATTCAATTTGCCTTGCATCGGTTAAGAAGTCACTTTGAGCAGTTCCAATGGCAAGCACCCAGTCTAAAGAGGGTATTTCCGCAAAACAAACAAGCTTTTTCACGCCATTCCATTCATATGTAGCATGACCAGTTCTGTGTTTTAAAAGTGGACTTACGGCGCTGTCTGTAGACAAATCCACACCAATATAGTCTGGACTACCAGCGGATATGAGCAAAATACCTCTATCATCAACCACGTAAACATCCGTTGAAGGGAAGAGTTTTATAGTACTCGTTGTTTCTTTCGCCAGCTCTTGCAAGTCCACAATCAAGATGACTGTTCCCGCAACTTCACGACTGTCAGCCTTATATACAGGATAGGTTATTCTCAAGTTTAAGCGATTGGCTATGGAAGACTCTGCAACATTCATTGTATTTCTTCCAGAAGAAAGAGCGGTTTTAACGCCCGCATAATCTACAACACTTCCTATTTGCTGAGAATCCGTGGAAGAAACAATTCTGCCATTTTTGTCTGTAAGAGATATGGCAGAAATATCACTAAAATCAGCGGCTAACCGACCATAAAATTGATTAGCAAGATTTTGTATATTTTTGAATTCAGGAGAAGCAGTTTCATTTGATTTTTCTAGGTTAGCTAAAGTGACTGTTGTTCTTACATTGGATAATTCGCTTATGGTTTTGGTAATGCCGCTAAGGTATTTGATGCTTTTTTCAAGCTCATTGGCTTGTTTTTTTGCCAAATTCATGAGTTGTTCGTCTGCCATTTTTACAAGGGAGTTTGACGACATACTACTCGTAATAACACCCAAAGCAGAAAACCCAATGGTAATTGGTACCAAAATATAAAGCAGCATTTTTCCCAACAGTTGTAATTTCATAACAAACCTCATTGCTTGTTTTTTAGCTAACTATGAATATCCGCCCTTAAACATATATCTTTAATGGGTTTAAAAAAGTGCAGTTGCTGTTTTAACTCTGCTAAAATATACTGTGAACTCTCCAAAAAACAAACGTGCGCACATGCTTCATAGATATGTTATCGGTAGTATGTAAAAATACTTTATATAAATATTAATGCTTATTTACTGACAAATTATAAAAAAGTACTAAAACATATTCTCATTAAAATTTGACATATGGCGCAGCTTTTTTTTACATATTTCATATTTTTTTTGCATATAGTCCCCTTGTTAAGATTCTCTTAAGCTCTGTATGGTTATCTGTACTCACATTACGACACTGTTTCATACAAGGAGAAAATATGAAAAACATGACAACAAAAAAAATAACTCTTGCTTTAGCTGCCCTTATCTTTGCCGGCACTGCTGGTCTCACCCCTTTAGCTATGGCAAAACCAAGCGGCTACACTGGACCTTCAGCTAATAACAATGGCGGTTACACTGGCCCTGGCCCTATAGTTATAAGCATTAAAGAAGCAGGTAATCAGGCCGATGACACATGGGTCACCCTCAAGGGTAAAATCATCAATCATATGGGTGATGAAAAATACACTTTCCAAGATGCCAGCGGTACTGGTATTGTGGAAATAGACCGTAAAGCTTGGCGCGGTGTGAGCGTGGGCGCCGATGATGAAGTAGAACTTTTGGTAGAAGTGGATAAAGATTGGGGTTCTGTGGAATTTGACGTGAAAAGCGTTCGACCACTCAACAAATAAAAAACTCTAACTGAATAACTTGGTTGTAATAAACTCACTGGAGGCTAATTGTTTAGCCTCCTTTTTTACATATACTCTTGGGTGAAAATTATGCGCATCCTGCTTGTGGAAGACGATACAATTATTGGCGATGGTCTTGTGGTTGCCTTAGAAAAACATGGTTTTACGGTGGATTGGCTTCAAGACGGTGCTTTAGCAACCTCCTCTCTAGAAGACCATGCACACGATGTGGTTATTTTAGATTTGACCTTACCGGGCATGGACGGTCTTGAGGTGCTCAAATTCTGGCGCTCTAAAGGTATTACCACACCCGTTTTAATCCTCACGGCAAGAGGTGCTGTGTCACAAAGAGTAGAGGGGCTTAACCTAGGCGCTGATGACTACTTACCTAAGCCTTTTGCTCTGTCGGAAGTGGTGGCACGCGTGCGCGCTTTGCAAAGGCGGAACATGGGGCAAAATGCCAGCCTTTTACAGCACGAAAATGTGACCTTTGACCCTCATAAACGCCTCGTATTTAAAGACGGTGAAGCCATTTCTTTAAGTCCCAAAGCTCTAATTTTACTTGAAATATTCTTAACGCATGGCAGTGGTGTACTTTCACGTACAGCCTTAGAAGAAAAACTGTATGGCTGGAATGACGAAGTGAGCAGTAACACTGTAGAAGTGCATATACACCATTTACGGGCAAAGCTTGGTTCATCCTTTATTAAAACTGTCCACGGTATAGGCTATACCTTAGGGCATTCTGTGAAAGCGTCATGAGTTTTTTTAAAAATACCTTACAACGCATTGCCACATGGAGCCTTATTTCTCGCTTAATACTTTTCTTTAGTATTTTTGCTGTGCTGGCTTGGAGTATTACTGTAGTCACCTCTTGGAACTCAAATTCAAAGCATATTCGTATTTTTTATGATTCGCATATGCAACTTTTTGCCAAGTCTTTAGCTGAATTAGACTTAGAAAAGATGTATGGCGAAGTGGACAGGCTTGAAGAAATCTTGCCACAAAAACGTAAAAAGCGCTTAGATGCCGTCAATGATGCTTTTTCTTTTGCTGTTTTCACCCAAAAAGGCCAGCGCATTTTAAGTGATGACGATGACGGTAAAGACTTACCTTTTTTGACCAAACGCGGTTATAGTTATGTGGAAATTGACGATGATTCATGGCGAATCTATGTCTATATTGTACCAAAAAGCCAGCATTATGTTTTAGTGGGGCAAGAAGTAGAATTCCGTCATGATATGGTTTATAAGGTATTATTACGCCATATGTGGCCTTGGCTTATACTCTTACCTCTCTTCTTGATGGGGCTGGCATGGATTTTACATAAAGAGCTTAAACCCTTGCGCACCCTTGCCCAATCCTTACAAGAACGACAAGCTGAGGATACCTCCGCCCTCGAGCTGTCCAGCCTCACGCCAGAAATCCGCCCTGTGGTACATGCGTTAAATGTGCTTTTTGAGCGCATCACTTCCTTACTTTCCAAGGAACGCGCCTTTGTGTCCAATGCCGCCCACGAATTGCGCACGCCTTTAGCTGGTTTACGCGTACAAGCAGAAGTTATGGAAATGTGCATGGACGATGCCAAGATACGAGAAAATGCCTTACAAAAAATATTAGAAGGCACGTCACGCTGCACACACTTAATAGAACAATTATTACTACTTTCTCGCCTTGAAACCAAAGCAGGTTGTCATAACGATTCTGCGCCCATGGGCAATATTCCTTGGCAAATACTTTTGCACGATGCCTTAGACACCGTAAATTCTGCCGCTACTATGAAGCGTATTGATGTGCAGCTTGAGGGAGAACATGTGCCCCATTTGAAAGGTGGCTATGCTGAATTGTGGGGTATTGCTTTACGCAATATGCTGGACAATGCTGTGCGCTATACACCAGAGCAAGGCATAGTTCGCGTACGTATGCAAGAGCAGAGTATTATAGTAGAAAACTCTGCGCCGCATATAGCAGAAGACGCCTTACAGCAAT
>CAYJFR010000078.1:0-9656 GCA_964369335.1 uncultured Desulfovibrionaceae bacterium
AGAAAAGGTACCAAGGCAAAGAGGTAAAGTTTACTATTTTTCATCCCTATTCCTAACATCTTGAAAGAGTAAAAAAAGGAAAACTCACTGAATAAGCAAGTTTTCCTTTACGAAAAGCTACAATATAAGCTTATTGGGCGTAAGACATAACGTCTTCTTGCCACTGAATGCCTAAGCCAGCGGCGCTTTTTTCCCAAGCTTTGATGTCAGCAACGGGACGAGCGTTGGCATATTGCTCTTGAGGAATTCTTTTAGCAAGCACATCAGCAGGCAATTGCACACTGCTTCTGATGGGCGTTGCATAGCCTATGGCAAGGTTGATTTGACCAGCATCACTCAAAATATATTCTCTGGCAAGTGCTGCCGCGTGAGGATGAGGAGCGTATTTATTAATGATGGTAGCATAGCCGCTTTGCACAGAAGCTTCAGCGGGAATCATAATATCAAATTGGGCTTCAGGATTATTTTTTACAATTTGGTCGCGGTAGTTCATGCCGTTATAATCCCACACGAATAAACAAGCGATTTCGCCTTTTTCTAAGCGAGCAATGCTGGCCTCACCCTTATCAATACGACCTTGCTCAGCGATTTTTTTGAAAAATTCAAGACCTGGTTTAAGGTCGCTTTCACTGCCACCGTGAGCTATAGCCGCCGCCAATACAGCATTTTGTGATTGTGCAGCCTTGGTAACGTCACCCACGGTAACCATATAATCACCTTGCAAAATATCCGCAAAGGATTTAGGCGGCACAGGCACAAGCTTACGGTTAGTAACAACAGCAATGGTGCCATAATAGCCGATAATCCAGTCGCCGTCCTCATCCTTAGCCCAAGCAGGAATTTCATCCCAATAGCTGGTTTTATACTTTTGCGTCACACCTTTTTTTTCAGCCACTGGTCCAAAAGCCTGACCAACGTCGCCAATATCCTTGGTGGCATTGTCTTTTTCAGCGGCAAAAATAGCAATTTCTTCAGCGGAGCTCATATCCACGTCACTGTGTTTGAGACCATATATCTCGCGCAAATCTGTCCACGTTCCTACCCAGTTTGCCCAAGTGTCAGGCATACCCACGGAATGCACTTGCCCTTCTTTCTTAGCTTGTTCTGTGATTTGTTCCAAGGTCAGGCTGTTTAAATCCACCGCACTCACCTGCTTTTTTTCTTCACAGCCCATAAGAAACATGGAAGAAACAAGAATAGCCCATATCAAACTCTTTCCTACAGTACGCATACAAACTCCTCAAATAATATAGTATGTACTTTTGTTACAAATTTTCGACAACACTAAAACAGTGCTGAAAAGGAAAATAAAAGCCTTTAGTGACAAAATAGCGACGCTATTATGACGCTTTAAAGGCATTGTTACATTTTATAATCATTTAAAATAATAGCATTATTTTTTAAGGTGACAAAAATGTTACAAAAAGAAGCCGTCACAAAAGACATAAAGAGGAAAAGCATTCCTTGAGAGTGTATTAAGGGGAGCGTTATTTACAGGCTAAAAAAATGCAAGTCGAAGATGTCGTAAGCATATCATATGCTACTCCACATCCTCGACTTGCACAATCATATTGAGCGAGCGCCGTATGCTAAAAAATATTTAATTACACTGCGGCAATGGCTTCGATTTCAATTTTAACATTTTTAGGTAAGGTCTTTACTGCAACGCAGGAACGTGCAGGAAAGTCCTTTGAAAAATAAGAGCTGTATACTTTATTGATTTCTACAAAGTCATTCATATCGCTTAAAAATACGGTGGTTTTTACAACGTTATCGGTTGTAGCGTTGGCAGCTTTAAGCACGGCAACAAGATTTTTCAATACTTGCTCTGCTTGCTCAGCGGCAGTTTCACCAACAATTTCACCTGTTTTAGGGTCAAGAGGAATAGCACCAGAGGTGAAAAGTAAATTGCCAATTTGCACAGCTTGGGAATAAGGGCCGATGGCTTCAGGGGCGTCGCTTGAGGTAATAATAGTTTTAGTCATGATTTTTCCTTTGAGTTTAGTTAATGCATCCACATAAGATACATGATGTATTTTTGAAATTGCTACTCCAATATACATCTTTCGTATATTAGCAAGGTATATGCCAAAGTATATTTATCTGCTAACGCTCTATAATAATATACTTTTACTTATTCCATTAAATTAAAAACTTTATTTTTATTTCTTATTTTGAAAAAAATTCTTATTTTGACACATCACTTTCGCTGACAATTCTATATAAAGTAGACAAACTTATACCAAGAGCCTTTGCCGCGTTTTTCTTACCCGTGGTATCATTGCCAAAATACTCCAAAGCAGAAAAAACAGCTTTGCGCTCCAATTGTTTCACAGGTATAATTTCCGGAGGTGTACTGAGTGGTGTTAAAGTCTCATCCTTTATTTTTAAAAAACCATCATAAAGAGTGTCTTCATCTATCTTTCCAAATTTATTTGACATATTTACAAGATATTCAATATTATTTTCAAGCTCACGCACATTGCCCGGCCAATTATATTTCTTCATCTTAGCGAGCAATCTTTTCGGTATATTAATAATATTCTTATTAAAAAGTGAACAGTACTTCTGCACAAAAAACGGAATAAGCAAGTCAAGATCACCAATTCTGTTACGTAAAGGAGGAATTTGTAATGGAATGACATTTAATCTATAATATAAGTCTTTCCTGAATGTATTTTTCTCTAATAATGTTAAAAGATTATCATTTGTTGCCGCGATAATTCGTATATCCACATGAATATTTTGGCTAGAGCCTAGGCGAGTAATAACCCTCTCTTGCAAAGCTCGTAATAATTTAACTTGTAAATATAGAGGCATAGATGAAATTTCATCAAGAAAAAGCACCCCACCTTCTGCCATTTCAAATTTACCAATTTGACCTTTACGCGAAGCTCCCGTAAAGGCGCCTCCAATATAGCCAAAAAGTTCACTCTCAAGCAAAGTATCTGGAATAGCACCACAATTTATGGCAATAAAGGGCGCATTGGCTCTGTCTCCAATGGAGTGAATAGCTCTTGCCACAAGTTCCTTACCTGTGCCGCTTTCACCCGTTATAAGTACTGTGGATTGCGTTTCTGCTGTGGCGGTTATCTGTTCTTTTAAAAGTATTATTTCCGGAGAACTGCCGATAATTCTACTGAGTGAGGTATTAAGATGTACTAAGCTTAAATTACGTGACGCAGACAACAAGGAATGCATGGTATCAAAAATAAAGACAGAATGAAATCTTGGGCTTTGCGATGAAAGATTAATACGCTTACCAAAGACATGCAGGCTTTTTCCGTCACATTCAATGGAAAATTCTTCATCATCCCCTATGGTTATACCTGTTTTTCTAATATCATCTTTTTTGATGTGCTCAATATCAAATTCCTCAAGAATTATCTGAGCTTTATCATTATAATATACTAGTTTACCATCATTATCATAGAGCATAATACTCTTATCAGTGGTGTTTAACGTTTGCAAAGTAACGTCAAGTAATTGCGAAATATCCAGCAATTCTGCTTTTTCTTTGCATCTTTGGGCAATATTATTTGCAATATAATGTAAAAATTTGATATAGAATTGCGAATTTTTTCTTACTAATTTCAAAGATTTTGTAGTAAAGCACACTAATTCAATGGCGCCATAAATGGTGTCAGCATCAGCAATAGGGGTGCACATGGCAAGCAATTCTTGGCAATGCTCTTTATTTTTACAATTTTGACAAAGTGAATTTTCACGAGGGTTTTCAATAAATAAATGGATTTTATTTTGCAAACTCGCTTTAAGCAGATTGCCAGCACTTTTTACAGATTTTCCAGTGTCCCCACTGTATACACCTGTCCCTGCCACTCGAATAAGGTCTTTGTCCACAACTTCAATATCCAAACCTGTTACCGTCGATAAAATTTCGGCAAGTTGCTGGATTTCTGCACGCATACTTAATAACATATGATCACTCTTTTTTTAGAATTTATACCAAAAGTAAAGCTAGAGTGCATAATTGATGCTGTACTATCTTAAGTAGATGAAAAAACACATATGCACTCTAGCGTAGAGTCAAAAAGTTAAAAGCGGATTGTATTATTTTGTGAAATTATAGGCAAATGCAGCAAAGAAAAGCGCTGAGTTGATAATCTGTTTTTTGAACACATATTCATTGGCAACATGGCAAGCCTCAATGCATCCAGGGCCATAGCCAATGACTGGAATATTATGTAAGCCCATGATGGCTACACCATTAGTAGAAAATGCCCATGTTGTCAACTCACCGTCTTTATTAAAAATATCCTTATGAGTTTCCAATGCCACTTGAGCTAAAGGAGAATTTTTTTCTATTTTCCAAGCGGGAAATATGCACTCTTTATTTACTGTCTTACCAGTATAGGAGGCTTCTGTAAAAAAGTACGCCTCAACCTTGGCATTGGCCGCTTTAACCGACGGTAATTGCCTTATTTGTTCCAGTGCATAGTCTGGACTTTCGCCCCAAGTAAGCCTTCTGTCCACAGAAATTGTACAAAAATCTGCCACAGAACAACGTGACGGCGCATTAGAGCTGATTTCTGAAACAACCAAGCACCCTTTGCCAAGGTCAGGGTCGTTAATTTCCAGAATATCATTCAGTTTTTCAAGCTCTGAAACGATATTTGCCATACCATAAATGGCATTATGCCCATTTTGAGGATTAGCCGCATGAGCGCTTTTGCCTTGAACACTGATGGCAAGCTCCATGCGCCCTCTTTGGGCAAGAGAAATTTTTTCATTGCTGGGTTCACCCAAGATAACAATGTCAGGTCTTATGTTCATATCCTCAATAAGATATTCCCAAGCCAAGCCCTCACAAGGCTCTTCTTGTACAGTGGCGCACACCATAAAATTAAAATTCGCTTGCAAGCCGAGCTTTTTTAGGACAAAACCCGCATAAATCATGGCTGCAATGGCAGCCTTCATATCAGAAGCACCGCGTCCGTATATTTTATCTTCATCTTGAAGACCAGATGTAGGCGCTGTATCCCATTGCTCCACATCGCCATAATCCACAACATCCATATGCCCATCAACAGCAACAGTTTTTTTACCGTTATTAATATCACCTATGACAGCAATAACATTGCCCATTTTGTCAATTTCAACAAAATCATATCCAAGCTCTTTTACGGTCTTATAAATAAACTCAGCTATTTCACCTTCTTGACCTGAAATACTTTCAATTTTAATAAGCTCAGAAGTCAGTTTAAATATGTCATCTTTATAGGCATGAATTTCTTTTTTCAATAAATCATAGATGTTTTCTTGCATGATTCACCTTTTTAAAAAGGTCTATAAGCAAGAGCTCTCCTGCTTATAGACCCTTATTTTATAATTTAATTTGATCGAAAAGTATCTACAAATTACCTGACAAGAGCTTACCATACCCAAAGCATTGGGCTTTTTTGCCTGCTAAGTTCATGCAATGCCAAAACATGGCTGAATTACTGCACACAACAGGAATACCAAAGGTATCTTCAATTTCCTGTATGTGGTCAAGGGCGCGTAGATTTGTGCAAGACATAAAAACAACATCAGGTTTTGCTTGTTGAAGCATTTTTTCAATGCCGTTAATCATTGATTCTTTAGATATTTTAGTAATTTCTGTATCACGTTCAATACCTAATGATCCAAGGCTTACAACTTCAAAGCCAGCTTGTTGTAATTGCGTGTACAGCGGATAATTTACAGAGGTAGGATAAGGCGAGAAAACCGCAACCTTCTTGGCATTCAGATGCTTAAACGCTGCCATAGTGGCTGTCCAAGGGTTGGTTGCAGGAATAGCACCGCGGTTTTTTGTCAGTAATTGAGCGACCTTTTCTTCACCAATAATGATTGAAGCAGATGTGCAACCAAATGCCATAACATCCATATCAAGACCCGTTGCAATAAGGTCAGAAGCGCTGCTGATTCCTTCGGCAATTTTGTCTAAAGCTTCGGGAGTAAGTTCACTGCTATAGTAAACCCTTGTTGTAAAACCAGCGGCTTGGTCTGCATAAAGTTTATTCCAGTCCATTTCCAAAGAATGGTCTGTGCTCAATAAGATTATACCAATATGCACTTTATCAGGGCGACCTTGTTGAGTATGCTCAAGATGTAATTCAAAGCTTTGAAATTCTTCTCTTGTCTTCATGATAGTCTCTGTTCTTACGATACTATTTAATGATGATGATTTCTTCACTGGCGCGACGGGTAAGCCACTGTGCGCCGTCTTCTGTGATTAAAATATTTTCCTCATGCACCATTTCTTTGATCTCACCATTGGCAAGGGCATAGGTCATGCCTGGCTCCAGTGTAATAACCATGCCACTTTCAAGCACTGTATCGTCTGTGGCAGTATTGGATGGCCATTCAGTTAATTGTATACCAAGCCCATGCCCCATACGCCCAACACCATTACCCAAAGCGCCGCCTTTTTCCATAACTTTCCACATGGCATTGAAGACATCGCTGGTGGTTGCGCCAGGCTTTGCAGCTTCAAAACCTGCCGTTGTGGCATGGTACACAGATTCATACGCTTTTTTGGTAGTATCGCTACAATTTCCAAAGGCCCAGTTTCTGTCAAAATCGCAGAAATAGCCGTCATGTATGGCGCCCACATCAATGATAAGCACGTCACCATTTTCAATAACACGAGAAGTTGGCCCCATAATAATACTGTCATAACCGTCATGACCAGAGCCAGAAATAAGATATTTTACAAACTCAGCACCGCCGCGCAACATATCAATGCGCATTTGGCGGCAAATATCTTTTTCCGTTTGTCCCACTTTTGCGTGTGAGGGAATGGCGTCAAAAGCGTCGTTAGCAATTTTGCAAGCTTGTCTTATTTTTTCCACTTCAAGAGGAGATTTTACAGAGCGTAGATAGTGCATGTCTTCTGCAATATCTGTAAATTCCTTTTTAACTAAGGTCGTTAGCTTGGCAAAATCCAGCTGAGGCATACGCAAATAAGATTGTAAACCAAGGGTTGCGCCAACTTTGCCAAATCTAGCAGGCAAAGTATTAATAACATTGGCAACCAATGAAATACCGTCGTCTTCTGGATTGGGAGATGACCATGTTTGAATGTCAGTAATCCAAGTGGCGCGCATGCCGCTTTCACCAATGCCCGGAATAACAGCTATGGGCTTACCTTCTAAAGGAATCACCAAAAACCAAGGGCGCGTTGGGCTTTCCCAAAATTGCGTATAAAAACCTGTGTAATAGCGTATATTGGGCTCAGTTGTAAGAAATACTGCGTCAAGCCCTTTCTCATGCATAAATTTTTGCAATTTACTTGTGCGCTGTTCAAATTCTTCTGTGGGGAAAGCAAGTTGCTGCTTCGTCATTGTAATGCTCCTTACAATTATTTAAATATATAATTTATAAACTTGTTTTGTTAAACCAAGCGATATCTCTATAAGTTTTGGGTGAAGTATCCCCCTCTGTGCTAAAGCATAAAATTTTTGAATTTTCATTCATTTCAAGCTGTTCGCGTAATTCCTTGCCCTCATCTGTACTGAGCCAGTGAACTAAGCCAAGAGTTACAGCACCAGATTCGCCTGAAATGACTTGCTCATCACCCTTTATGGGATTGCCCAAAATACGCATTCCTTGAGCGGCAATAGAATCAGGGCATGAAATATAGGCTGTGGGATAATCACGAAGCATTTCCCAAGTGGTGATATTGGGCTTACCGCAGGCAAGACCTGCCATAAGTGTGGCTAAATCACCGCCAACGGTGTGGGCTTTGCCATCACCTTCAACAGCAGAAACATAGTGGCAGTTAGCAGCATGAGGTTCAACAATAATTATTTTAGGGCACTTTTCGCCGTAAACAGACATAAAGAAGCTTAACATTGCCCCTGCAAAGCACCCAACACCCGCTTGTAAGAAAATATGTGTGGGTCTATCAATGCCCGCTTCTTCCATTTGCTCTAAAGTCTCTAAGGAAAGAGTGCTATAGCCTTGCATTATCATATTGGGAATTTCTGTATAGCCTTCCCAAGCGGTATCTTGAACGGTAAGCCAGCCTTCTTGCTGTGCTTTATCCCATGCCATGCTCACACAATCATCATAATTTAAATCGCTGATCTCACAAGTGGCCCCAAGGGCTCTGATATGGTCACGACGCACAATTTCAGATCCTTTAGGCATGAAAATAATAGCTTTTTGATGAAACTGTTGGGCAGCCCAAGCCAGACCTCTACCATGATTGCCGTCAGTGGTAGAAGCTAAAGTTATATTGCCTATTTTTTCACGGGCTTGCTCTGAGCTGAGTTCTTTGAAATCAACATCATTAAGGTCTTTGCCAAGATTTTTGGCAAGAATTTCACCAACAGCATAAGAACCACCGAGCACCTTAAAAGCGTTTAGGCCAAAGCGATAGGACTCATCTTTAACCAAAATCTCTGCAAAATGACAATGCTGTGCAAGATTTTTCAACCTTGCTAAGGGTGTCACTTGATACATGGGAAAGGATTTATGAAATTTTCTTGCTTTTTCAGCGGCTTGTTTATTGCATATAGATATATCAGCGCCTTTGAGGGGGGCTTTATAATTTTTGTTAAATTGAACCTTAATGTCAAGCATCATGCTTCTCCTTACGTATGATAATCTTCATCATAAATAAAGTGTAGCAACATGTATGCCAGACTATAACTACATATAATTACTAATTTTATAAAAGAAAAACTCATTGTCAAAATGGGAAAACTCATTGTCAATTCTAGAAAAATTCTCAGTTTCGGAAATAGATACTATATACAATATATGGCAAAAAATCGTTCACTATGTAAATTACAGCCAAAACCACTAAAGGAAAATAAGACTCTTCTCAAGTTAAAAATAAGACAAAATAGTATTTAGTTCATTGTAAGTTACCTCTGAAACAGCCTATTTTGCCATTATATGCTCATATAATGCGTGGAAAAAAGTATGAATAATAGCTTGATCTTCTACCAAGTTAATAACGCTTGGCGAGTGTAATTGTCTTTTTTTCAACGAGGTTAAACTTGGCATGGCGAGGCATGTTGTGGGTAAGCCCTCAAGCTGTCGTACATTTTCGCACACATCTTTTTCGGCTTGGTTAAGAAGAAGAATTTGTTTGTGTAAACCAAGCTGTTGAGCCATAGTTCCCACTTGCGCTGCTGTTTCCAGTGCGCGCATGCTTGGTTCTGCAATCACAAGCAAACAATCCACATGAGCCACAGTTCCGCGCCCCAAGTGCTCCACCCCCGCCTCCATATCAACCAAAACCCATTCTTTGCGTTCAAGTACCAAATGCGCCAAAAGAGCCTTCAGTAAGGCATTGCCTGCACAAGCGCACCCAGCCCCAGCTTGCACACCACCCATAACTAAGAGGCGTTTTTCAGCGGCATTTTTGAGATGTTCTGTGGGTAAGCAAACAGATAAGCTTTGTGGTAAATCGCTGACACTTGGGTTTAAATCCATCATGCCAGATTGAGCCGGATAAATGCGCTCCATAAGTAAGGCTTCGCGTGCCATAAGCGGCTCAGGAATTTGATCGCAGGCAAGCCCAGACGCTTGACCTAAGCATTGCGCCGTATCAGCATCAACGAGCCATACCGACTGCCCTCTAGCGGCAAGATAATCTGCCAATAAGGCAACTATTGTTGTCTTGCCTACGCCACCTTTTC
>CAYJFR010000079.1:0-9617 GCA_964369335.1 uncultured Desulfovibrionaceae bacterium
TGAAAGGGGTCTGGGTGTTGCGCAAGATCTGAATAAGGCTTTTGAATGGTATGAAGAAGCAGCCAAGCAAGGTTATGTGGATGCGCAACATAATGTAGGCGGTATGTATTCTGTTGGCAGAGGTGTAGCTCGAAATTATGATAAAGCTTTTGAATGGTTTGAAAAAGCATCCAAGCAAGGTCATGTGAAGGCGCAGTATAATGTAGGCGTTTCTTATGAAAATGGTTGGGGTGTTGCGCAAGATCTGAATAAGGCTTTTGAATGGTATGAAAAAGCAATTGAGCAAGGCGATGTGGATGCGCAGTATAATGTAGGCGTTATGTATTCTGCTGGTAGAGGTGTTGCGCAAGATCTGAATAAAGCTTTTGAATGGTTTGAAAAATCAGCCAAGAAAGGTCATGTGAAGGCGCAGTATAATGTAGGCGTTTCTTATGAAAATGGTTGGGGTGTTGCGCAAGATCTGAATAAGGCTTTTGAATGGTATGAAAAAGCAGCTGAGCAAGGCGATGTGGTGGCGCAATATAATGTAGGCGTTCTGTATTATGAGGGTGAAGGTGTTGCTCAAGATTATGCTAAGGCTTTAGCATGGTTTGAAAAAGCTGCTCAAAAGAACTATATGAGTGCGCAACATAATTTAGGTGTCATGTATGAAAACGGTGAAGGTGTGGCTCAAGATTATGCTAAAGCTGTTGTTTTGTATGAAAAAGCCGCCGAGCAAGGTCATGCTGGTGCGCAATTAAACTTGAGTACTCTGTACTATAAAGGGCTTGGTGTATCTAAAAATCTTGCCAAGGTCTTTGAGTGGCTAGAAAAAGCGGCGCGTCAAGGTCAGGTTAGGGCGCAAGTGAACTTGGGGCTTCTTTACGCCGCAGGTGAAGGCGTAGCGCAAGATATTGTGAAAGCCTATGCGTATTTCAGTTTGGCTCAGGCTTTAGGATACAGCGATGCTATAAAGCATATAGAAAAAATAACTCAAGATATGACAAAAGCACAGTTGAAAGAGGCGCAAGAGCAGGCTGAAAAAATCCGCACTGAGCTTTCTAAATAGTACTATAAAGCATGGATTGCTTGGCTTTCTCGTGGCAATCCATGCCTTTAATATTACCTAAAAGAATATGGGGAAAAGCAAGCCACCCAAAAGAGCGTATAGAAATACAACAGCGGTCATACTCAACAGTAAGGGTAATTTAAACAACGGCTTAAGCAAAGTTACAGTGGTAATGCTTATGCCCACAGCGCTTATTAAAAATGCCATAACGGCGCCTAATCCCATGCCTTTTTGCAATAAAACTGTGCTGGCTGGAATAAGGCTTTCAAGGTGTACGTGTAAGGGCAGACCTATAAGCGTACACACCAAAAGAGCTAAGAAAGAATCGTCGTGCGTGTAGGTGGTGAGGAATTTTTCTGGGGCAAAGCTGAACACCAAAGCGCTGAGAGCAATACCTAACAAAAGATAAGGGGCGGCGTTTTTGAAATTACGCAGACCGTCGAGTACAGCGTTATACAATTTTCGTTTATGGTCTGTGGGTTGTTGTGGAGTGATGCGCGAATGCTCTTTAATATGCATGTGCTCATCTGAAGAATTTTTCTCATCGTCACAGCAGGAGCACGCTGTTTCTACGGTGTGTGCGCTATTGATAAAGCGTTCAAAATGCAAAAATTGAAAAACAGCGCCTGTGAGTACAGCAAAAAGCGCCGTCAGCAATACATAAAAAAGAGTGAAAGCTAAACCAAAGGTAGCGTATAAGAGAGCAGCTATAAGAGGGCTGATGAGAGGGGAGGCCAAAAGAAAGGTCATGCACGGGCCAAATTTTGCTCTGGCGTGTAACAAACCTTGAAATAAAGGAATACCGGAAATATTGCACAGCGGCGTGCACATGGCTAGGCACAAAGCCGCAAAATATCCGCCGCCCCGTGGCGCGCTGAAAAGGCTTTCAATTTTTTTGCGCGGCACATAAGACAGTATAAGGCTTGTAAGTATGACCATAGCCAAAAATAGAGCCGTAAATTCTATGGCCAAATGCATAAAATTGTCTATGAAGGCAGCCCATGTGTCGCCGCTCTCACCATGAGCATGGGGTAGGGCATGATTATGCCCAGCGTGTAAATCTATACCTTGGGTGTGGTCATGCCCTTCATGGGCAAGACTTGTGTGTTCTTCATGGCTGTGTTCTTCATGGCTGTGTTCAGCGTGGTCATGTTCTGCACAATTATGCGCTGTATGGTCGTGTTCACCGTGGTCATGTTCTGCGTCTATTTTCATAAAAAATTCCCGTAAGACAAAGTGTGTTACTTGTGTACTGTAATTGAAAATGAAAATCAACAAAAAGCTGAGCTGATTTGCCGCCGTCATAATTGTATACAGTAAAATGAGCAGAAGGGAAAGACGAGAATGATACCATAAAGCATTTTTAGGGCTGAGTTGTATCTGTAAAAGCTTCTTGTTCTTCAAGGAAGTATCTTGTATGAAAAAAGAAATCTATGCGAAATAGTGTATAAAACGCCATATCATACGTTTTTGAGGAGGTTTCAATGCAAGAACATGAAGATTTTTTAGCTGTTCAAGAAACTATGCCAAGTGTTTCTTTTGATAAAGAAAGATTGTTTGCTTGGGTGCATCAAATTGTTGCCCAATATGAAAATTTAGCTGTGACAGAATCTGATATACGTTCTGCGAAAGAAGTGATGGCAACACTTAATAAACAAGCTAAAGCCTTGGACGATGCCAGAAGAGAAACAGTCAAGCGCGTGTCTGCGCCTATAAAATCTTTTGAAGCGGACATAAAAGAAGCACATCAAAGAATTATTAACGCACGTTCTTTAATAGCTCAACAAGTGAAAATTTTTGAAGAAAAACAGCGTAATGAAAAGCGTATCGTTGTGCAAAGTCTGATTGATGAACTATGCGCCAAGTACGAAGAGCTTGAAATTGAAATAGAGGGAAAATGGCTGAACAAGAGCACATCTCTTTCTATAATTAAGGACGAATTGCTGTATAAAATTAAAGAGCATGAAGAAGTTTTACGTCAAAGAAGTATGCTTGAACAAGCTAAAAAAGAGCGTATTGCCTTTATTGAGCAATTTGTCCTACGTTTAAATAGAGAATTTGGCTTCAATTATTCTATTTCTACATTTTTACATGCTCATTATATAGACCCAGTAAAGACCTCAGTGGAGCAGATAAAACAGGAAATAGAAGACAGTTTTAAAGCAGAAGCAAGAAAAATGCATGAAAATCAAGGGCAAAGTACAAGTGCACACAATGTTATGACGCAAAACGCTTTAGATACACCTGACCCCAGTGTGACCACATTGCAAATAACATTCACTGCACGCGAGGAAACCATTGAAAAAATACGAGTGTTTTTTAGAGAAATACGCCCAGAGTTGATGCTTCTAGAAGCTCGTAAACTCAATTAGCTTTGTCTATATTCCGAGCTTGAGCGCTGAAAAAATCGAGAAAAAATTCGTCTGCGTATACAGCCTTAAAGTATTTCGTTAAGTTTTTATAGGACATAGTCGTTGATGGCTATAGAGATTGTTGTTAGGTAAGAAAAAATGTGGTATAGAGAATCTAACACGATGTTAGAGGATGTTTGCACGCGTATATACATATAGTATTTGAATAAATACTAAGAAAAACGAGTTGCTCCATCAAGGGTGGCTCGTTTTTTTATGGGAATATTATTTGAGCTTGTATTTCGCATTTTGAAACGAGGCTAAGGTACACTCTCTGAACTATAAGGAAAAATACATGCAGTTTCATAGAAGACTTACAAAAAATGCGAGTACGGTGTGTTCTTTCACCTCACAGGCAGCGCAAAAGTACACACAGTGCAAAGTGTATCAATGGTTACACGCTGCTATGCAAAGTGGTGCAAGTATTGATGACAGCTTTTTTTCTTGTTTAGAGTTTGCACAAAATGACCTGTATCCTATGGTGCGTAGTCTGATTAAAGTCTTAGAAAGTGAAGAAATACAGTCTTTTGGAGAAGAGAGGAGAGCGGTTTTGTATACAGAGGTAAAAACAAGCTCTCCTAAGCGCTGTGTGAGACTTTTTGAAGATATTTGGATGGAATATCCTATTCTTCATGCCAAATTACAAAAGATATTTTTTCACGATGAAAAATGCATAGAATGCTCCATTCCTCGCGAGGTGAAAAAAGCTCGTGCTTCCTTGACGGAGCATTTAGGCTGTACGGAAGACATGCTTGATTTTTTAGAATTTGTGTATGTTTTACGGACAAATAGCGTTGTAGAAAACTATTTTGAAGATACTATAACTATTCATACAAGGTCTTCCGTGCCTTTGCTGGCAAAAGTATTGCGTATGACAGAAAAGCGACTGCGCCGCGTGCTGACAGAAGCCTATTCTTGCGGCTTTATGCAGCATAGCATGGGGGAGTATTTTCACACATCCCACTTTATAGGCAAGTTTTGGGACGTTAATGCCAAGAGCGACCTAGATAATATTATTTATAAAAAATTCCCTGAAAAAAGCCTATCTTTAGACTCTTTTCATGTGCCAGACCACGATAAAGCGCATATTTTGCACCTACTTTCTTGCCCAACTGACGAGCCTATACATATTTTATTTTACGGCGCAGCGGGGACGGGCAAAACGTCCTTTGCGCACAGCCTTGCAGCGCAGCTGGAGGTAAAAGCGTGGGCTGTGGCAAGCCTTGAGGAGAGCGACGAAAACGACCGCCGCGCGGCATTGGTGGCGTGTACGCGTTTGGCAGCCAAGCAACAAGGGGCTTTTGTGCTTTTGGATGAGGCAGAAAGGCTTTTAGATACCAGTGCAGACACCTTTTTTGGACGTAATGGCACCAAGGATAAGGCGTGGCTCAACAGCTTCTTGGAGCAAAAAGGGCGGCGTGTTATTTGGATTACCAATTCTATAGATCACGTAGATATGGCGGTGCGTCGTCGTTTTGCCTACAGTTTGCACTTTGAGGCTTTGAGCTGTGAGCAAAGACAAGTGGCGTGGGGGCAGATTATCCAAGATGAAAAAGCCGCTTTGCGCATAAGTCAAGATGAGGTGAAAGCCTTAGTCAAAAAATATCCTGTGCCTGTGGCGGCAGTGGCTAAGGCTGTGCGTCAAGCCAAGCTTCTTAAATATAAAAAAGGGGAGTTTGCTCAAGGGGTAGACCGTATCTTAGCGGCGCATACAACCTTGGAGCTGAGCGGCAAAAAGATGAAAAAAGCCGCCAATGCTGTGGATGAGGGCTATACTTTGGACGGTGTGACCTTGGAGCGAGGGCAGCAACAAAATCTTGAATCTATGATGCGTAAAGTTCGTAAATTAGATTCCATCTTAAAAGAAAACGCTATGCCCAAAGGCGCTGGATCTATGCTTTTTTATGGCCCTCCCGGCACAGGCAAATCGGCACTGGCGCAGTATATGGCGCAGGAGCTAGGGCGTGAGTGTGTGGTTAAAAAAGCCAGTGACTTACTCAGTGCTTTTGTGGGCGAAGCTGAAAAAAATATTGCACAAGCTTTCCAATCGGCAGAAGACAATGGGGATATATTGGTCATAGATGAGGCAGACAGCTTTATCTATTCGCGCGAATCCGCCGCCCGCTCTTGGGAAGTGACCTTGGTCAATGAATTTTTGACCCAGCTAGAAGCTTTTAGAGGTATTTGTATTTGCACATCTAACAGACGCGAATCTATGGATATGGCGGCCATGCGGCGCTTTTCCTTTAAAGTGTCCTTTGCATATGCTCAAACTCAACAGCTAGAGCATTTATACAGCGCTATTTTAGCCCCTTTATGCGAAAATACATGGACAGCCAAGGAAAAAAGCCTCTTATTGAGCTGTAAACATCTCACCCCAGGGGACTTTTCCGCTGTGCGTTTGCAATTTTGGCTTGAAGATAATCTGACACACACAACCCTCATAAATGCCCTTATGCGAGAGCAAAAGACCAAGCTTGACGGAGACACCAAAGCTTTAGGCTTTTAGTATCGTTATTTTCGTATTTTTGGATTGCTTCGTCGTAAATTCTTCGCAATGCTCTTTATGTCTATATAAAGTCATTGCGAACAAAGCGAAGCAATCCATTTCTTTTTTTAGAGACAGCCCCTAGAATAAGCTATTGATATTGAAATATAGAGTGTATATGCTTTTATACAGCTTAAGCAATGATAAACCTTTTTACACTAGGAGTATGTATGAACATGGCGCGTGTAAAATTTTTTCCTCAGTTGTGTATGGTGGTTTTCCTTGTAGCTTTTTGGGGCTTATTTGTGGGTGAGGCTTTTGCTTACTTAGGGCAGACCACAGCCAAGCAATGTCCTGCAAAAGTTCTTGAGACCAAGAGAGTACGCGGAACTTATTTAGGCTGGCAGTATGAAGATTCTTTTGAGGGAGGCGTCGTTGAGATAGGCTTACAAGATGAGAGAGTTTTGTTTGTATATGCCACAGAGGAGCAAGCTCAACGCTTTTTTGGGAAAAATGAAAATATGGTAGCTGAAATTACTTACGAACTTATACAAGATTTTTCTTATAAAACTTCTCAATGCGAGGCTGTGCTTGTTTTACGATATGCAGAGCTTTTGCCAAACTATCAATATGAAGTTGCCACGTATGAAGAGGCTATCAGTGACCAGATTTTTTATACAAGCACCGTTGAAGGAACTTTTGTGAAATATGTGGAAGGGGGAGACTTTAACTATATAGATTTTATTGTGGATGGTCAGGAACTGTATTTTACTTGTGGAGAGGCTTTTGTGACAGAACAACTGGGTACTAATGCTAAGGGCAAAAGGTTTGCCTTAACATATACGGCAGAGCGTCTTGTCTTTGACGGAGAACATTTTTTAAACGTTTGTCAATCTGCCGTGCCTGCTCCTTAACATAGTTATTTATAGTAAGTAATAAGGGAAAATATGAAACAGAAATTTATGAATTTTTTGGTAGTGGCTTTTTTTCTTTGTATGCCAAATATTTCTACTGCTAAGGTCAATTTTGGTGAGTATGCTTATGAGGGGCAGGGGCATGAGGGCATAATGCTGCTTATACCTGCGCAAGAAGCAGAGGGGGCATTGGAGGTCATTATAAAAACACACCGTACGGATAATTATAACGCCTGCTTAGTGGAGGCTCTTTGTCAGACACAGGGCGAGAGCTTGGTGTGCAGTGATCCGAAGATGCCAGAAGTAAACTTTACCCTAGATATTCTCAGTGACGGTGTGCAAGTGGTGGGTGACGGCGCCAACTATGGTTGTGGTGCCAGAACATTTGCTACGGGTAAGTACACTTTTAAACCGTTAAAGTAATAGTATATTTTTCATAAAAACAGTCCACCAAAGGAAAGACTTCGGTGGACTGTTTTTTTCTTATCTGTGCGCAGAAGTTTTTTGTAAACTGGCTATAACAGCGTCGAGCTTTTCCGCTTCTTGCATCAAATTCTCAGTGATATGTGAAGAGGTGGTGACGCCGTTGACGGTTTGCTCTGTGATACTTTCCACAGAAGCCAGCGCCTCAGAAATCTGCACACTGTCTCTGGACACATCAGCTATGGCGCCGGCAATGGTATGCACTTGCTCAACATTCTCCTTGGCAAGAGCCACAATGCTTTTTAAGGCTTCACCCGCTTCACTGGCACGTTCCGTTGCCGTGTGCACAGCCGCATAAGTGTTATTCATATTTTGATCATTTTGCTTAGAAGCTGTGTGTATTTTATTGATGGCAGTGGTCACATCCCCTGTGGCAAGCATAGTCTTTTCAGCCAACTTACGCACTTCATCAGCAACCACGGCAAAACCTCGACCGCTTTCGCCAGCTCTGGCGGCTTCAATGGCGGCGTTGAGCGCGAGCAGATTGGTCTGGTCTGCAATATCTGTAATAGTTTCCACAATTTTATTAATATCAATGGTTTGCTTGTGTAGTTCGCTCATGGCAGAGCGCATAATATTGGCATTTTCGGTCACATTTTCATTGGCTGTTATAACCGCTTGCACCTTTTTTTCACCTTCTAAGGCAATGCTACGGGCTTGATCTTCTTTTAAGGCGGCATCTTCGGTTAATTGCGCAATTTTATTGAAAGTGCTCACCATAACACTCAAAGATTCGCTGGTTTTATGCATTTGGTGCATTTGCTCTTGTGTGCCGTTGATAATGCTCTTGTTTTCAGCACCAAGCTCTTGCACGGCGGCATTGAGCGCCAATGAAATACTGGCGGCGTCGTGGGAAGTGGCTAAAATAGTGTCAAGTATCTTAATGATTTTCTCTTGTTGGGCTTCGCTTTCATTTCTGGCGGCTTCAGAAGCGTGCATCTGCTCATTGGCAAGGGTGCTAGCTTCTTCTGCTTGCTGAATTTTTTGTCTGAGAGAGATAACCATAGCGCGTAAGGCGTCGGCAAGAATACCTATTTCGTCGTTGCGCTCCAGTTCTAATTTCTTATCTAAGGCGCCATTGCTGACATCTTGGGCAAATTGCGCCGTTTGTTTGAGAGGTGAGACAATGCTACGAATAAAGATAAAGGCAAAACCCAAAGAAATGACGGTTAAAGCAAGGGATACAAGCACGCTGATAAGGGTGGCTGTGCTCACTTCTGCCATAAATTCATTTTCTGAGGCTTCGGTAATAAGATAAAAGCCCAATGAGGGAATATGCGTGCTTAAGGTGTATATGGTGTCGCTTTTTCCCTGTGTTTCTCCCTCAATTTCGGCAAAATACTTGTCTGCACCTTGCATTTTGGGAAAAACAGTGGCGTATTGCGGATACACATCCACAATATTTTTATTGATAAGGGTTGTGTCGGCATGTAAGCGAATGGTGCCGTCTTCTGTCACACAAAAGGTATTGCCGTCGGCGCCTATGGTGCGCGAACTGAGTTCTCTGGCAAAGTCGCGAATGTCCATGGATACAGAAAGCAAACCTGCAAACTTTCCTTTATGCTCTACACGGCTGTTAATAAAGGCTTTATATCCCCATTTAGGGTCATTGACATACACAACAATATTGCCCTTGGTACCGCTGTCGCGAAAACCCGTAAACCATGTATCCGTTTCTTTCACACGGTAAGACCAATCTCTTTGGGAGCCAGTCAAATCCGTATACTGCTTGGTTTGATTGGAAACAAAGTTGGCTCCAAGCACCTTGTAGGTGGAAATGATGTTTCCAAGCAGGGTATAAATACTGTCCAGTTCTTCATTGGGCTCACCTTTTTCTATCCAATTTTGTAGGGTAGGGCTTTTGATAACAAGGCTCACAGCTCTTCCCGCTTCAAGGACGGTATCGTCGATGGTGTTCACAATTTCTTGTGAAATAAGAGGGAGTTGCTGGTGAACAAGTTGCTCTTTCATACTCTTATGATACGACATAGAGTTGATAAAAATAGTCACAGCAGCAACCATAAGAAGCACGCTTCCTATGAAAATATTGAGCTTTTTTTCTATGGAGAACATAGTTAGACCCTTTGTAAGACAATTAAAATGGATACGTACAAACGATACAGAGAGGGGAAATTTTTTGTGCAAAAGAATGTCGTAAAACACATCCCATAACTGAGACCCGCTCAATGTATGAGATGTGTTTTAGACTTTGCACATGAAATATAACCACTTTATTACATTATGACAACGGTCTTTTTATAAAATATCTAAAA
>CAYJFR010000080.1:0-632 GCA_964369335.1 uncultured Desulfovibrionaceae bacterium
GGCCCTTGCCCATTGGCTTTGGGCAAACCATTTATCAGCCCTCCACTGTGGCACTTATGACACAACTTTTACGCGTGGAAAAAGGTATGCGTGTGCTAGAAATTGGCACAGGCTCTGGCTATCAAGCGGCCATTTTAGCGCAATTGGGTTGCCGTGTGTATACGGTAGAGCGTATTCCTGAGCTGTATGTGGCGGCACGTACCTTGCTTACGCAGACCATGAAATTTAAAAATATCTACATGAAAAGAGATGACGGCACCCTTGGTATGCAGGAGGCCGCACCTTTTGACCGTATTCTTGTGACAGCCGGCGGGCCAGAAATTCCCAAACCTCTTGTACGCCAACTGGACGAGGGGGGAATAATGCTTATTCCTGTAGGTGAACGTAAACGCTCACAAAGGCTTATGCAAGCACGCAGAGAAAGAGGCAAGGTTTTGGTGAAAGACATGGGCAGTGCGGTATTTGTGGATTTAGTGGGCAGTCATGGTTGGTAAATTTACTAAAAAATAGTGTATCTTAGGGGGATAACATGTCATCGTGTTCATCGTGTTCATCGGGCGGCAACAAAAATGCCAATGCCGTCGTGGAATTACAAAACAATCTGATTTCGTCTACTTTGGGTAAGATTCGCC
>CAYJFR010000080.1:642-9315 GCA_964369335.1 uncultured Desulfovibrionaceae bacterium
GCTTTTTATCATGAGCGGTAAGGGCGGCGTAGGCAAAAGTTCTGTGACAGTTAATACCGCCGCGGCCTTAGCTGCACGCGGGTTTAAAGTGGGTATCTTAGACGTAGATATTCACGGTCCTAGTGTACCAAACTTGCTTGGCTTAAACAGCACCATAGAAATGGACGAAAGCGGATCGCTTATGCTTCCTGCGGAGTATAATGAAAATCTACATGTTATCTCTATGGACTCTTTGTTGAAAGAAAAAGACAGCGCTATTTTGTGGCGTGGGCCTAAAAAAACCGCCGCTATCCGTCAATTTGTGTCAGATGTGGCTTGGGGAGAGCTGGACTTTTTGCTTATAGATTCCCCTCCTGGGACGGGCGATGAGCACATGACTATTTTGCAAACCATCCCCGACGCTTTGTGTGTGGTTGTAACAACGCCACAAGAAATTTCTTTGGCAGACGTGCGTAAAGCGCTTAATTTTTTACAGCATGCCAAGGCCAATGTGCTTGGCGTTGTAGAAAATATGAGCGGTCTTTTCTGTCCGCACTGTCACGAAGCCATACACCTTTTCAAAAAAGGTGGAGGCAAAGAACTTGCTGAACGTCACGGTTTAAAATTCTTGGGCGATATACCTCTTGACCCTGCTACTGTGGTAGCGGCAGACAGCGGTATTCCTGTAGTCTTTTTACAAGAAGAAACACCGGCAAAACGCGGATTTTTGGCTTTAGCTGATGCCATTGCCGACGCTGCTCATAATAGTTTAGAGGCTTTGGCGAGTAGTCACGAATAAGTATTAAACATATCAAGGCAAAAAAAAAATTAAAGCCGCGGGCTTTGTCTGGATTTTTTTGCCTTGATATGTCATGATAGAGCAGTTTTAATTCTACTTTGAGTAGAGCAGGTGGAAAATGGTTCGCAAGGCGCAAAAGGCAATAGGTTAGGGATGCAGCTAAATTTAGCAACTAAAATAACAATATTTCGCATACTTATAACACCACTTATAGTATTTTTATTGTACTTTGAGGGGCCTTTGTATTGTTTTTTGGCGGCCGTCGCTTTTTTGGTAGCTTCCTTTTCCGACTGGGTAGACGGCTATATAGCCCGACGCGAAAACATGGTAACAAGTTTAGGGAAGTTTCTGGACCCTCTTGCAGATAAAATTCTTATTTGCTCAGTACTTATTATGCTTGTGGGGCATGGTTGGATCCCCGCATGGGTGGCCATAGTTATTGTGTGTCGTGAGCTTATAGTGACAGGTTTACGTGCCATTGCCAGAGATGAAGGTATTGTATTGGCGGCAGATGCGTATGGAAAGGCAAAAACTGTTTTACAAGGTTTTGCTCTTGTGCCTTTACTCATACATTATCCGGTCTTAGGTATGGATTTACAGCCTATTGCCTTGGTTTTGCTGTATGCTTCTACTGCCTTAGCTGTTTTTTCCGGTGTGAACTATGTGTACAGCTTTTTACAAAAAAGTGCTGCTAAAACAGCATAATGAGTTGCTGTTATGGTTGTTTTTTGGCGTACATGTATTCTTGTTTTTTTGGGCATTATAAATGTGGTGCTCTTTTATCGTATGATTTGGGGCGATGGCGGTCTTCTTTCTTTCAATGAACTCCGTCGTAACTATGCTCAGCTGGAACAGGAACTTGTGGATTTAGACGCACAAAATATACAACTGAGCAAAGAAATTCGTTTGTTGAAGTCTGATGATGCTTATGTGGAAAAAATGATTCGTCAGCGTCTTCATTATGTACGTGATAATGAAGTGTTATATTTATTCACCAACGAAGACACTATGTCAAAGTGAGGATAGGGGAATGCAAGAAAAAATAGATTGGTATCAAGAGGTTGTGGATCTAGAGCCGAGCTCTAAGCTCTTCTTCCCTTTAGCAAAAATGGTTGCGGACACGGATGTTGCCCGCGCTGTTGCAACATTACAACGCGGTTTGGACAGACATCCAGAGTTTATTGAAGCGCGTTTTTACTATGTAGAGCTGTTGCACAAACACAGAGCACAAGCCAATTATGGCGCGCTTTTGGAAGAGCAACTTTCTTTTCTTTCTCCCACGCTGACACGTTATGCTGATTTTTGGAAAGCGTGGAGTAAAAGTCTTTCTCCGCAAGACGGCAATCTCAACGACACAGCTCTTGCGGCGGCGTTTTTGGGTGTTATGTGCGACAATCAAAACACATCTTTATCAGATATTTTTGCCGCAGGCTTACAAAGCATGATGGGTGAGGCTGTGTCTGCGCCTGCTGTGGCTGAAGAAAAAACTGCGCCTGTAGTAGTTGCAGAGCCTGCACCTGTTGTAGCTCAGGAAGAAGTAGCGCCAGCTGTAGTTAAAGAGCCAGCTCCTGTTGTGGTTGAAGAAGCCGCACCTGTTGCCCCAGCTCCTGTAGAAACGCCTCCTGCTGCTAAGCCAAGCAGTGCTGCAAGAATTGCTGGTAGTCTTAATCTTAAACCAAAAATCGTTGTAAGATCTGCAAATATTACACAAAAAAAGGCTACTCCTGCACCTCAAGTGGTTGCAGCTGAAGCCGAAGAGGATGAGACGGAGGAGTCCTACTCCCTTCGCACTCGCTCCATGGCAGACGTCTTGGCTGAACAAGGTGATACTGCTGCCGCTGTAGAGATTTATAATGAGCTTATTTACGCTGCTGAAAGCGAAGAGGAAAGACAAGAGTTGCAAGAAAAAATTGCAAGTCTTGGCGCTGTGCACTCACAGCAAATAGAATTTTCCGCTCCAGTTGAAGATGTAGAAGACAACTCTCCCGGTAAAAAAAGAGTGATTTCTGTATTGGAGTCTTTGGCAGATAGATTAGAAACACGAGTACATTCATAGCCTTAGATTATGGTTTTTGAAGCCAATCTATCATAAAATAAGATAGAATTAGGCAAAGCGAAGAGTGTAAAGGAAATACTGTATGTCAATACAACAAAAAGTGGTTGGGGTTTTACTGTGCGTCTTTATGATGGGCAGTGTAGGTTGCGGTTTTAACCAAACAACAAAGAATGTTTGGAAAGATACCAAGGGCTTTTGGTATGGTAATGTTAACGTACCTGCCACCATTGATTATGATGATACAGGCTCTTTGGAAGAATACGAAGAAAAGCTTTCTTTGAGCATGATTGGTATTGATGCGCAGCTTACGGCTTTGGAAAAAACCATGGTCAACGCGGATAAGCCCCCAACCATTGAATGGATGCGAGAGCTTTTTGCTCGTTATCCGTGGTTGTCTGGTTTCAGCGGTATTAAGGCTGACGGTACTTTACTTGGTCAAATGCCTGGGCCTCCCATAAAGGCTTTGGATTTTTATCCTTTGCTTGAAGCTGATCCTAAACAAAATGCGCGTGCGCTTCGTGGACATGTGCAAGACACTGCTATGGGACCAGAAGTATTTTTGGCAACGCCTTTATATGATGCGCACAGCTTCTTAGGCATTGTTACCACATACTTTGATATGCGCGCTTTGCTAGAGTATTCTACAAGTCCTGAAGAACTTATTATAATTGCTCCCAATGCCTTATTGTGGGCAGGCAAATATAATTTTGCCAGCACGCCTATGGCAGGCATAGCGTGGGACACTATTGTTCTTGAAGAAAATAGTGGCACTGTCAGCAATGCTACAGGAACTTTTTACTGGTCCATGCGTTACTTAGGGAATGTGCCGCTTATTTTTGCCGTGTCGGTAGAAGGCACTTTTGGCGAAGAAGCTCACCCTCGTACAGGTCCTACAAGCCAAGGCCCCTTCATTACACCTAAGCCTTTGAAGATGCCTCCTGCTCCTGAATTAGAGCCTATTCCGCTGGCAAAGCCAAAGCCAGTTGTACGTCAAGTACAGCGTCAGCCTTTGCCTGAGCCTTTTGTACCGCCAGTAGAACCAGCGCCAGAACCAGTACGCATGCCGTCGCCTTTTGGTCCTCAGTCTTCGTCCACAGATGCTGAAGAAAAGCCAGAAACAAGTTCTGCGCCAAGTACTGCACCTAAGGAAGAAGCGCCTAAGGAAGAAAGTCCTGAGGTAGAAAACAATGAGGAAAGCGGCGCAACGCAACCAGCAGTGGTAAGGCGTCCTAGCCCCTTTGGCCCACAATAGAAGATGGCGTTAGGGTAAAAAATGCTTTTAGTCTAACTAGGTGAAACTCTGGAAGACAGAGTACCTGTAAGTAGTAAAAGATATTCTTTTACAAAAATCTCATAAGGGCAAAGCTTGAGCTTTGCCCTTATTTTAGAAAGTTACAGAGGAAATATGTCAGAAATTACCGTTACAGAACACGTATTACTGCATCAAAAGCGTAGCCCTTACGCCACTGGTCAGTTTACAGCATTGCTTTATGATTTGATTTTATCGGGAAAAATTATCTCACGTCGTGTAGGTAAGGCCGGTCTCTTGGATGTGTTGGGCGGTACTGGCGAGGTGAATGTTCAGGGCGAACATATCCAGAAAATGGATGAAATCGCCAACAGGGTTCTTATTTATCGTATGCAGCGTTGCGGTACTTTGTGTGCTATGGGCTCAGAAGAGGAAGAAGAACTCATACGTATTCCCGAAGAGTTCCCTCGCGGAGACTATATTTTACTTTTTGACCCCCTTGATGGTTCCAGCAATATTGATGTGAATATCAATGTGGGAACCATTTTTTCCATTTTGCGTCGCCCTAAAGGTAATACAGGCGAGGTGACTATGGACGAAATTTTACAGCCTGGCTGTCAGCAGGTGGCGGCGGGATATATTTTATACGGGCCGTCCACCATGCTTGTGTTCTCCACAGGACAAGGTGTGCACGGTTTTACTTTAGACCCAGAAGTGGGAGAGTTTTTGCTTTCACACCCCAATATTACCATGCCTAAGCGCGGAAAAATTTATTCCGTCAACGAGGCGTATTGGCATTATTGGGACGAAGTGGCGCAAAAAAGCGTTTCATGGTTCAAAAATCCAGAAGCCGCCCACGGTACGCATTACACCGCGCGCTATGTGGGCTCTTTGGTGGCAGATTTTCACAGAACCTTGTTTCAAGGGGGTATTTATCTGTACCCCGGTGATACCAGAAAACCCGAAGGTAAGTTGCGTCTTATGTATGAAGCCTCACCTTTGGCCTTCTTGGTGGAGCAAGCTGGAGGCAAGGCCATTAACGGAAGTCAGCGTATTTTAGATGTACAGCCCAAAGCTTTACATCAGCGCACGCCGCTCTTTATCGGTTCTGCTGCGGAAGTAGATGATATTGCGGCCTTTTATGAAGAATATTATAACACGCTCACTCTTTAAGGTATTGTAGGTTTTTGTGATTTGCCTTGGTATTGAAAGCTCTTGTGATGAGACAGCATTGGCCTTGGTGCAAGATGGAAAGCTTATGGCTTCTGTGCTTGCCACACAAGTGGAGATGCACGCACTTTTTGGCGGCGTTGTTCCAGAGCTGGCTTCACGCGAGCACTATAGATATATGGGGCCGCTTTTTGACACGCTTTTACGCAAGGCAAATATTACAGCCTTTGACATAGATGCTTTTGCTGTTTCGCGTGGTCCTGGTTTGTTGGGGGCTTTGCTGGTGGGAGTGAGTTTTGCCAAGGGCTTGGCTCTTGCCACACAAAAGCCTCTTGTGGGTGTGAACCATTTACACGCGCATTTATTGGCAGCAGGGCTTGAACATCCTTTACGCTTTCCCGCTTTGGGTGTGCTTGTGTCTGGTGGGCATACGCATTTATACCGCATGGACAGCGTAGAGCATTTTACTGTGCTTGGGCGCACTCTAGACGACGCCGCTGGCGAAGCTTTTGATAAAGTGGGTAAGGTGCTTGGGCTTGCTTATCCTGCGGGACGGGCTTTTGACGCCCTTGCCAAGCGCGGCACTGTGGCAACCAAGGGCAAAGCGCTTTTTCCAAGGCCTTTTTTAGACAATGATAATTTGGATTTTTCTTTTAGCGGTTTAAAAACGGCGGCGACTTTGTATATTTCAAAGCACCCTGAAGTGTTAGAGCCGTATGAAGGTATAGAAAATGCGCCGCAAGCTGTGTGTGATATGTGCGCGGCTTTTACGCAAGCGGTGGTGGACACTCTTTGTATAAAAACAGAACGCGCTTTAGAACGTCAAAGCGGTATACAAAGTATCATTATGGCAGGAGGCGTGGCGGCTAATTCGCACTTGCGTACAAAAATGCAGGCACTTGCGCAGAGCAGAGGGCTAGATTTTCTTGTGCCCTCACCTAGTTTGTGTACAGATAATGCTTCTATGGTAGCTTATGCGGGGTGGTTGTACGCTTCGCGCGGGCTGTGTCATGATCTTTCTATGGAGGCTGTGGCACGAGGACAAAATATTCCTGAAGATTGGTGTAACATATAGTTTTTTTGCAGATTAATGTGTCAAAGCCCATGACAATTTTCTTTATGGGGCTTGACAGCAGAGGCTTTGAAAATTACAATATAAGCCTCAATGGAATTTTGTAATAATTGGTGTAAATATTTTAGTAACTGTAAATAAAATAAGGAGTTCCTTATGGCTGCACAAATTACAGACGCAACCTTTGCTGACAGTGTATTGAAATCTGATATTCCGGTACTTCTTGACTTTTGGGCTCCTTGGTGCGGACCTTGCCGCGCTGTAGGTCCTATTGTTGACGAGCTTGCTACCGAATACGAAGGCAAAGTGCTTGTGGCTAAGATGAATGTGGACGAAAACCCTAATACTCCTGCGAAATTTGGTATTCGTGCCATTCCTACCTTGATTATTTTCAAGGGTGGTGAAGTGGTAGAACAAGTTACTGGCGCAGTGACTAAAGAAGCTTTAAAAGAAAAATTAGATCAAAAGGCTTTGGCATGAAAATATACGACGCAGTCATCATAGGCAGTGGTCCTGCGGGTATTACCGCAGCCATGTATATGGTGCGCTCTGGTTGCACTGTGGCGCTGGTGGAAAAACTCACCTCTGGCGGACAGGTTTTGCAAACAGAATCCATCGAAAACTACCCTGGTTTTCCTAAGGGCGTGAAAGGCTATGAGCTTGCTGACGCTTTTACCGCTCACCTTGAAGAGCTTACCTTAGACCGTTTTACCGGCGAGGTAGAAAATGTGGAGCTGCATCCTGAGGGAAAAGGCTTGCATAAGGTGCAGGTAGGCAAGGATATATTGGAAACGCGTACTGTTTTGATATGTTCTGGAGCCATGCACCGTCATTTAGGTGTGGAAAATGAGCTCAAGCTTAACGGTCGTGGTGTTTCGTATTGCGCCATATGTGATGGAAATTTCTATCGCGGTCTAGAGGTGGCTGTGGTAGGCGGTGGAAATACTGCCCTAGAGGAAGCTTTGTATCTGTCTAAGATAGCTAAAAAAGTGTATCTTATTCACAGAAGAGACGCTTTCCGTGGGGCAAAAGTATATCTTGATCGTCTTGAAGCGGCAGAAAATGTAGAACTTGTGCGTAATACTGTAGTATCTGCTATTCATGGCGAAGACGTGCTCACAGGGCTCACCTTACAAAATGTGCAAGACGGCACAGAGCGTGAGTTGACGGTGGACGGCTTCTTTGTATTTGTGGGTATTAAGCCTAATACGGAATTTGTGCCCTATGTGGTGGAAAAAGACGAAGTCGGCTTTATTCACACAGATGTTGAAATGCGCACCAATATCCCTGGGATTTTTGCCGCAGGTGATATTCGCTCTAAACTTTGTAGGCAGATAAGTACGGCTGTGGGCGATGGCGCCACAGCAGCCCAAGCTGCTTTCCTTTATGTGGAAGAAAACAATGCATAAAAAATCTTTGCACATGGTATGTGCATTCATGGCTACGGTATGGTTGTCTGGTTGTGGCGTTATTGACCATTTTTACTTGCCCCCTCCAGAAGATACCGCGCAAGAGCTTTTTGAAACTGCCAACGATTATATGGCAGAAAAAGACTATTTGGCGGCGGCAGAACGTTATAATAAATTGCGTGACGCCTATCCTTTTAGTCCGTACACCGTTCAAGCAGAGCTTTCTTTAGGGGATGCCTATTTCCTTGATGGAGAGTATGCGGCGGCTGTGGAGGCATATAAGGATTTTGAATCCTTACATCCTCGTCATGAATCTATTCCTTATGTGTTGTATCAAATCGGTGCATCTCGTTTGAAAGGGTTTATCTCCATCGACAGACCTACCAACGAATTGCAAGAAGGCTATGAGTATTTTGACCGTCTTGTGCAAACGTACCCTGGTACAGAACACGCACAAACAGCGCCTGCTCATATGCATGAGATTCGCAAGCTTTTGGCTGAACATGAAGTGTATGTGGGTGATGTCTTCTTTAATATGGATCAATTTGGTCCTGCATGGCGTCGCTTCACTTATGTGGTTGAAAACTTCAAAGACGTGCCGGAAGTGGCAGAACACGCACATAAGAAAAGCCTTGCTGCTTACCATGAGTATACTAAAGACCAAAACCAAGAAAAGCGCGAAAAGCGTGAAGGTACTTGGAAAAACTGGTTTGAATGGCTTTAGTAGTATAAAGATATAAGATAAAAAAAGCCCCCATGACGTACTCTGCCCTCTGTTAACTGGACAGAGTAAAAAAAACTTTAAGTAGTCAGCTTTTCCCGGAACTCAACTGGGGAAAGCTGGCTTAATTTTTTTGAAATCTTTTACTTGTGTACTGAAAGCCTTGGTCGGAATGAAGGATTGCGCAATTTGTTTGTGGTAATTTTTATAAGGTGTTA
>CAYJFR010000081.1:0-9166 GCA_964369335.1 uncultured Desulfovibrionaceae bacterium
CCAAGGCGTGTTTTTTCATGAGACTTTTGACAGTGATTCAGAGTATCTCCCTAAATCACTGCCAAAAGTTATCTATAGAGCTAGACTAAAGGAGAGTGTTCTAGAATTTCTTGCACTGTCCACTCTTGCACTTTTTCCCCATCGAAAATACTGCAAGGTGTAGAGAGCAAAGCATTGTCATTCTGCGCAAGCAAGGCGCGTAAAAGCGGAAATACTTCAAAGGTAGGTATATATTCCTTAGGAAACTGCCCCAAAGCCCAAACGGCTATACCTTTACAGGCGGCGTCTTCTTCAGTTTCTGAAATATTTTTCATAAGCCAAGGAATGATTTTTGTGCACAATTCAGGGCGTGCGCTTACAAGCCTTCCCACTGCCCAATAACACGAACGGCGTAAGATGGCATGGTCACAAAAATTGTCATCGCGCCCTGTGTCTATGATATATGATAATAAAATACTGTGAAATTCCTGTGCCATCTTTTCATGTTGCACTAAAATTTCAGCAAAAGCTTCAGGTATACCCCAGCCAATATTGCCTGATTCTTCGTTCATATGCCACATAAGGCGGCGCAGTATATTGCGTGCGTCTTCTGGCTTATGCTCTGCCATTTTTTTAATACAAAGCCCTAAAGCACAGGCGGCACGATGGGTCATATCTCCACCAAGTAAAAGAAAAGAAAGCAAAGGGCCTGTGGCTTCTTTGGGGTCCATGGCAGTAATACTTTCAAGATGTTCTTTCCACTGTGCACTTTCTAAATAGGTGCGTAATTGTTTTTTATGATTACGTAGCCGTGCCATATATGCTCCTAAAAGCGTGTTTTGGGGAGAAAGGGGGAGTTTGAGGGGGAAAGGGGGGACTTTTTGGCGCTAGGTTTATCCCTTTAGGGGAAAAGCCTCCCTTTCCCCCTCAAAAAAACAGCAAAAATATACTAAAGAATGCGACAACCGTCACCCTCCACAAGCACCATAAATTCACGGCGAACACCACCCCACTCTGGATAGTACAAGCCTGGCTCCACAGTGACGATCATGCCTTCTTTAAGCACTGTATGGCAACGCGGACTCAAAGACGGCGCTTCGTGGGTTTCTAAGCCCACACCGTGCCCCAGCCCGTGGGTAAAGGCGTCAGCTACGCCCTCTTCTTCAAAAACATCACGCGCAACTTTATAAATATCACTGCACAACTGTCCCGGTCTGATGGCAGCTATGGCAGCCTCTTGGGCTGTGCGCACAAGCTGTTGCGTGAGCATAAAATTCACGGGGTTTTCATCATCTCCTACCCAAAAAGTGCGGGTTTGATCAGAACAATAATCGTTTAAACGACAACCCACATCTATAAGCACAGGGCAATTTTCTGTAATAAGGGTTTCACCGGGGATAGCGTGAGGCAAAGCCGCGTTAGGGCCCACTGCCACAATATTACTAAAAGCTAATTCTGAAGCTCCATGTTCACGGAAAAACTTCTCAATGCCCCAAGACAAATCGGCCTCACTGCGTCCCACATGCATTTCTGTGTAAACCCATTCCATAAGGCGGTGGTTAAGCTCGCAAGATTTTTCCATCAAAGCAATTTCAGTGCTATCTTTAATGATGCGCAAGGACTCCACAAGATTTTGCGCCGAACTCAAACTCAAACCGCAAGCCAGTTTTTGGTAAAAATTGAAAGAAAGAATATTTTTTTCAACGCCAATACGCCCTTGTACTTGAGAGCGTAACAGCTTGCCAATATCTGCGGCGGCGTCTGCCTTATAAATAAAAATACGCTCTTCATCCCAAATACGGCGCGCGGCGTCTAAATAACGCGCGTCTGTGCAAAGCCAATCTTTACCGTCTTGGCAAATAATAAGACGCCCTGCGCTTTCGTTAAATTGAGGGTCGTGTAATTCAAAACCAGACAAATAAAAGCGATTGGCAGCGTGAGAAATCAACAAAGCGTCAAGCCCAGCGTCAAACATTTTTCGACGTAAAGCTTCGCGTCTTTGTGCGTATATGGATGTATTCATGAAAAATCCTTTATAGTATAACTGTATTCAAAAAACGAACGCACTACTTTACTTGAGGAGTAAGCCAATGTAAAAGCGTGCGACGTAAAACTTGTGGAGAAATGGGCTTGCCTATATGGTCGTTCATGCCCGCTTCTTCGCATGATACTCTATCTTCACTCATGACATTGGCAGTCATGGCAATGATGGGAACGTCTTTGAGATAGGGTATTGTTTCGCCCATAGAGCGAATGGTGCGCGTAGCGTCAAGCCCATTCATTATAGGCATTTGCAAATCCATAAAAATGAGCTCATATTCTTTCTTTTGCACAGCGGCTACTGCTTCTTGTCCATTATCGGCAAAGTCTAGCTTTAAAGCGAATTCTTCTAACATGGCGGCGGCAATTTCTTGATTAATAAAATTATCTTCTACCACCAGCACATTTTTGTCTTTTATGGATGCTATTTGCTGAGCTTCAAGCTCTTCTATAGATTGCTCTGTACCTGCAGAACGTGAAGCGGCCAGTGTTTGTTGTTCTTGTTGACTGGCTATGCGTACAGGAATAGCACACGTAAATGTGGAGCCTTCGCCTAGGGTAGATTGCAAAGTAATATCTCCGCCCATGAGTTGAATAATACGCTGACTGATAACAAGCCCAAGCCCTGTACCGCCGAAACGGCGTGAGGTGGACGTGTCTGCTTGGGTGAAAGGCTGAAAGAGGTTACGCGCTTGTTCTTCAGAAAGTCCTATACCTGTATCGCTCACACTGCATTCAAGTATAAAATTTGTCTCATCAATATATTCTCGCACTCCTATGTGTAAAGCCACAGAACCGTGTTCTGTAAACTTAATGGCATTACTCAAAAGATTAAGGAGTACTTGATTGAGCCTTTCACCGTCACCCATAATGACTTCAGGCATATTTTCATCAAGGGTACGCGTAAAGGAAAGCCCTTTATCTTGCGCAGTGAAGTACATAATACTATAAATAGCGTCCATATTGGTTACTAAATTAAAGGCTGTGTACTCCAAATCCATTTTATTGGCTTCGATTTTGGAAAAATCTAAAATATCATTAATAATGCGTAAAAGTCCCTTGGCGGATATGGTAATTTTTTCAATATAACGCAATTGTACTTCGTTGAGATTGTCTTTTTCAAAGACATGCAAAAAGCCCAAGACGGCATTCATGGGGGTGCGGATTTCATGGCTCATGGTGGCAAGAAAATCACTTTTTGCCCTTGTGGCGGCTTCGGCGGCGTCTTTGGCACTCATAAGCTCGTCTTGTACCTTATGCAGGGCACTCACATCATGCGCCCACACCATATTATGCCATTGACCATACCAAGATGTGCCCAAAGAGGTGACGGACAGATTACGTTCAGCCCCATAAATATCGTGAACTGTCATGGGGGTGTCGTATATATTTATGCCGCTTTCCACTTGTTCTTTTATGGCTTTGACTTCGGCCTCAAGATTCAGCTTTTTCAGTGGCACGGGCTTGCCTACTTCTACCCCAAACATCTCTTGAATGGTGGGGTTACAATATTGCACAATGCTTTTATGTGTATAAAAAAAGCCTGTGGGGCTGCTGTCTAAAATTTCGTGTAAGCGCTGTAATTCGCCCTCTAAACGTCTTTGTAAACGCAAATTATCCGTAATATCTACGCAAAGATTAACCGCGTATTTAATCTGTCCATCGTCGCCATAAACAGGAGATTGTATATTACTAAAAATCCGCGTTTCTCCCGAACTGGTAACAAATTCAAATTGACTGGACTCGGACGTGCCTTTTGTGAGCACGTTTTGAATCATGTTAACTTGCTCTTCAAAGGTTTTAGGGTTCATACCGTATAAAATACCGGCGCGAATATCTTCTATTTGCTCCACACCAAGAAGCTCTAAAGCAGTTTTATTGGCCAAGCGCACACCGTCTGCCGAGTGCACCATAAGGCTATTGGGTAAGGCGTTGATGATTTGTTGTAATTCAGCGTGCTGGGTTTTAATGACATCCATTTCTCTACGTGCTTTGTAGGAGGAAACATCTGTGCCTAAAAGCAAATACACGCCTTTGCGTTCCACCTGTGGCATAATACTGCACTGCATATGAAAGTTTTCACCTTGATCAGACCGCATGGTGAGTGCAAAAGGTTGCCCTGCATGGAGAAGCTCTTGAAGTTGCTCATTGTTCATGGACACTGTATGGTCAAAAAGCTGAAGAGGTTTTTGTGAATCATGCCATCCAAGCTTTTTATAAAAAAGTTCGTTGGCAGAGTGCACAAAGCCTTCTTTATCCACATAGAAGTAAAATATGCCGTGGGCTTTTGCCACAGCCACAAAGAAATTTTTATACCGTCCGTAGGCTTTAGTTATTTTGATAAGAAAGACTAAACAAAAAATAAGCGCCAAAAGAGTAAATGAAATAAGTCCCACGGAGTAGAGAAGCATGGGATTATGTTCCCCTGCGGTGGTATTAAGATGACTGCTCAGCATATTTGAAAGATCTGGAACTGCCATATCTACTGTTTGGGTAGAAAGTGGACTTTGTGCCTCTTGTACAGAAATCTGCGCTGTATGCGTTAAAGTTGATTCAGAAGAGCTTTGAGGTGCGGGGGAGGATGTTGCAAAGGCTTGTGCTATAAAAGTATATTGCCATAAGACACATACACAGAGAATTATTACTAACATGCTAAATACACAGAAAAAAGGTGCTGATTTTTTAGTATGTAAAAAATCTTTATTTTTATGAAACATAGAACGTCCTAAGATTTCTGCCTGTCGTGGGAAAAACGTTTTTTCCGTCAGTCAGACGTATATTTTTTACTTCTATTACTAGATGGTTAGAATATACTTTTTGAAAAAACAAGTAAATATATAAATAGGTGAATTTCCGCCCATAGAAACTTTTTTCCTTGCAATTTATCCTAAAAAATGGCAATTTTAGCATATAAAGTTTTTTCAAAATCACACCGTCTACTTTTCTAACGACCAGAGTATATAAAAACACCATGACATTTGAGCCTACCATTACGCTACAATCCCATAGTCAGCCATCGCAAAAGCGTCGCTTGCTTTCTCTGCAAGAGCTGAAAGAAAAAAATGCAGGAAAAATTCCTGTAACGCCTCAAAAATCAAAGCCGTCTCCGCCCTTAAAGCCTAAAAGATCGCTTTGGATACGTGTATGCTTGTGGTGTGTGAGCACAATTCTTTCTCTTGTCCTCATACTAGGCGCGGGTTTGGTTTATCTTACTTCCCCCATAGCAGAAGAAGTTCTCACAAATCTTATTGAAGATGGTGTAAACTATTTGGGAAAACCCATGGGCTTGCGTATTCAGCTTGTGGGTATTCGTGGATTTTGGGAAGGAAAAATCCACCTGTACGATTTGCGCGTGTATGATGCCTATGGCCCTTGGCTACGTGTGGATGAGGGAACATTGCATCCGCAATGGAAAAGTTTGGCGCGCAGTTCTGTAGCTACTTGGAATTATAGACATAATAAAGAAATTCCGCAAGGTTTGTTGAGGAATAACGCGCCTTTATCTACCTTGCCAGAGGTTCATAGCGGTTCTTTTGTCAACGATGGAGAAGCGACGCCCTCACAGGTGAATAGTGAGCAGCACGACCCTAGTATAGACATTGTGGACAGCCTGCTTACAGCGGAGAAAACCCTAGAAAATACTGCTGTTATCGGTCTTAAATTGGGAACTTTGGTGGGTGTGTATATGCCGCGTTTTCCGCGCTATCAAATGGCAGAAAGCGAAACACCTCCTGATACAGAATTGACCTTTCTTCCCTCGTGGCTTGCCCTTGATATTGGGGAAATAGATATTGCAGAATTTCAACTGGGTCCCAATGGGCGTTCTATTATGCTCTCTGGGCGTATGCATGGGCAGATTAGCCAAAAGAAAATCCGTTTGCGTACCACAATTCTGGCTGCTCAAGAAATTTCTACACAATGGGTTTTACCTGCTGTTCAAGAATTACCCGCTGATATTACACTGACCATTAAGCAGTTGAATAATATAGCTCAAGGTTTGGCGCAAAATCTAAGCCCTAGAGATGCTAGCTTGAAAGATCAGGAGTATACGTTAGGCTTTTTTTCTTTTGATTATGATGAGGGTGATATAGATTTGCGTTGGCAAAGCAGGGATTCTTTCTTTACCCCACGCTATTTACAAGGTGCCAAAAGTGTTTGGTCAAGATCGCGCATCTTGGGAAAAGTAAAGACATGGCCCCCTACGCCTAACAATCCTTTACAATTACGCTTTGTAAACAGATTTGGTATGCGCTTAGAGCAAGAAGGTCAGCGCGTGAGGGCTTCTTTAGCTGCTGGGCAGCTTTTTTGGGACGGAACCACCTTTGTTTTGCGTGATTTAGACGTGCGTAGTCCTGTAAAAAATACCTCATTCACCGCCAAGGGAAGCCTTGGGGTCTCCCCTACAGACGGCTTTGGTACACAGCTCAGTGTGTCTATAAACGATATCAAGACCCTTGCCAGTGTGCTTGGTGTTGATTTACAAAAATTCCCCATAAGCGGCTTGCTTAACGCAGATTTTTATGTGTCTCGCGGCGGTGAATATTTGCTTTGGTGGGCAAAGCCTTTACCAGATTTTCAGCAAGGGCGCGGCTTACCAGGTTTTACTGCCAGTCCACATGATTATTCTCGTATTGCAAAAAATGTACAAAATTATTCAAAAAATGTGTTGTCTTCTGTGAAGATAGTTCATGATGCCTATGTGATGCAGGGCTTCATACAGCCGCAAACGCCCAAGGATGAAGAGGCTACAGCTTCTGCTAAAAGCGACAGTACACAAGAAGCCGCCGTACCGACAGCCCTTGATAAAGCTAAAGAGTCCATTGAAGTTATTGCGCACGCGCCGCTTCCTCCAGCATCGCAAAATGACGAAGCTTTACGCTTTCGTCTTAAGCTTGAAATACCGCAGTTAGAAATTCAGCAAGGCAAGATCAACAGTATATTTTTTACCATTCATGGAAATTCTGCAGATACGCAAAAAATGCCCAACGGTACGGCGTACCCTCGTAAGGAGAAACCGGAAAAAACGACGGATTTTACTGCCAGCGGTCTTCCTCGTGGTTTGGTGGGAAGTACATTTCTCAGACTTGGAGATATTTTCGGCATGGGCAAAGGAACATTGAGCGGCACATGGTTTGTGGGCGGCGCTCATGATGAATCTGATGTGTTTCAAGCGCGGCTTAATAAGCTTGATATGGTTTTGCCCGGTATGAGTAGCTTTGCGGATCTTTCCTTTGCTTACGCTTTGCCAAGATTGAAACGTCGTTGGCCGTGGGTAGACGGCAATATTTCTGTGCAAATTGAAAATTGGGATTTTATGGAGCGTGTGGCAAGAACTCCTGTACGTGTGGAAAATTTTGCCCTTGCTTCTGCTTTTAAGTCTTTTTTGGATGATAATGGCGACCCTGCACAATATATGAATATTAATTTTCATACAGACAGAGTAGATGCCACACAATTTATGGTGCGTGAAACTTCTGGTAAGTCAGAAAGCAAGCATTTGCACGCTTTGGCGGACACCGTAGGCTTATCCATTGGGAAATTGCGTGATGCTCTTACGCGTAAAATGGAATATACGCCGCCTAAAGATTACCCTATTTTTACGGCAAATCTTGATTTATCTTCGGGACGTGGCGGTCCTGTTCGTTGGAATCATGGTTCGGCAAAAATGCTTGTGGCGGGAGAAGATGCCAATTTTGATGTGAGTATGTTGGGAGATATTAACGCACTTTTAGAGGGCTTATTTAATTTTCGTACACGTACGTTAAAGCTGAAAGATATGAAAATTTCCACACCAGCTAAGGAAAAAAAGTAAGATATAAACACACTGGAGCGCTTTATGAAAGTAACTGTTTGCGGCGATTTTCACGCAAGCTTTAGTATTCTCACCGCATTAGCTAAAAAAGAACAACCTGATATTATTCTTCAATGCGGCGATTTCGGCTATCACTCTGGAAAATATCTTGAAGAAATAGCGCAGTATAATGAAAAAGCTTTAGTGTATTTTTGTAGAGGAAATCATGAAAATCATGATCTTTTAGATGAAAATTACAGCATTGATACGGGCGATATAGGCGGTATTTATACGCTTAAGGAAAACCCTAAAATACATTTTTGTAATGCTGGCTCTCTGCTCACTCTTGAAGGTATACATATTCTTTTTCTTGGCGGTGCTTACACTACTAAACGCGACCCAGAAAAAGAAAGGGTTTCGTGGTGGGAACAAGAAGTTATTTCTGAGGCATGTAAAAACACTATTTTACACAATGCCTATCCCAATATAGACATAATTATTGCACATACAGCACCTAGCGCAGGTTTGCCCATAATTCGACAAGAATTTATAGATAGACATGGCTTTGGTAGAGCGGTGAAAAAGAAAATTGACGGAAAAACGCAACTGTGTTCTATGCCGCCTTTTTTACAGCAATGCGTAGACACATTAACACCAGACTATTTTTTTCATGGGCATTTTCATATTTCAGCACAACAAGTTTTGAAACATGCTCAAAAAACAACACAGCTTATTTCTCTTGCAGACGGTGTTCCCGGCTTTGCTTTCCCTGATTTTTATAAAAATCTTGAAATCACTTCAAAGGGTATTTCTTTCTTGCCACAAGCTCCTTTAACAGCAGAAGAACAAGCCTTTTGTGATATTCCTTGGGCTTAGGTTTTAGAAAAATATATATAGTGTTCATTTTCTGGATTGCTTCGCTTGGCTCGCAATGACTTTGATAACTGTATAAAGTCATTGCAAGCAAAGCGACGAAGCAATCCAGATATATAAATCTATGCTTTTTTAGCCATAAATTTCTTGAGAGTGTCGTTTTCTGTCTGTAAGGCTATATTGCGCTTAGAAAATTCTAATAATTCTTGCTTGAGTTGAAGAATTTCTTGGTTTGCTAGCTTTTGACTTTTAGCAACTTCAGAAAGCCTTTGTTCTAACTCTTGATTTTGCTTTTTGTACTCTCTTTCCTTGTCGGAAATAATGGGAGTAATAACTTTTTTGTATTCCTCACCTGTTCTATAATCTATGGGGTCAATATTAGTAAAAATTTTACTGAGAACTTCTTCATCATTGACAGGATACATAACCCAAGCATACTCCACAAAATCCTCATAACGCATGGAAGCAATGGCATTGTTAGAA
>CAYJFR010000082.1:0-2621 GCA_964369335.1 uncultured Desulfovibrionaceae bacterium
TTCATCCGCGCATTAGTGAAGATATTTTCCGCCAAGAAGGCTGGCATGTGGAAGCAGACAGCGCCCATGAGCCTTGGACATTTAAAGGCGTTGTGTATAATGAGATGAAGGGCGTGTATTCTTCTCCCGACTCCATCTTAGCCGAGCAGTCCCAGCAATCCATGTTCCCCGACATGATTTATAGCTTGGATTCTGGCGGTCATCCTCAAAGTATATTAACGCTCTCCTATGACGCCTTTAAAGAATTTCATTCCTCTTATTATCATCCGTCCAATGCACGCTTTTTCTTCTGGGGAGACGATGACGAAACCAAGCGCCTCAACATTGTAGGTGCAGAGCTTGCCCGTCATACCGCCCTTGATCCCGCCAAAAAAGCGCAATCTGCCATTCCTTTACAAGCCAAGCTGGACATGCCGCGCCATATTGAAGTGCCCTATGCCAGCAGTGAAGACAGCACCAACGCCCTTTTCACCGTCAACTGGCTTTTATGCGAAACAGCCGACACCACAACTGCTTTACTTTTAGAAATGCTTGAGCATATTCTTGAAGGTCTGCCCGGTTCGCCTTTGCGCAAAGCCCTTATCGAGTCTGGTTTTGGAGAAGATACCACCGGCGTGGGGCTTGAAAGCGACTTACGTCAGATGTATTATTCTGTAGGTCTTAAAGGTGTACAAGCCCGTGATTTGCATGAAGCAGAAATGCTTATTCACGAAACTCTCGCCGCCCTTGCCTATGACGGCATAGATCAAAACGCCATTGACGCCGCCGTTAACAGCGTAGAATTTAGCCTACGCGAAAACAATTCTGGGCGTTTCCCTCGCGGACTTTCAGCTATGGTGCAAAGTCTTTCCACATGGCTTTATGACGGCGACCCCATAGCCTCCCTTGCTTGGGAAGCTCCCCTTGCCACCATTAAAGAGCGTCTTGCCCAAGGTGAAAAAGTTTTTGAAAACTGCCTTAAAGAGTGGTTCCTCAATAACGAGCACCGTAGTACCGTTATTCTTTTGCCCGACGCCACCCTTGCAGAGCGTCGCGAAGCTGAAGAAGTGGCGCACCTTGCACGCATTCAAGCCGCATGCTCCACAGAAGAGCGTGAAGAGCTTGTACAAGAAACTTTGCGTTTGCGTGCTTTACAAGAAGAAGCCGACAGCCCCGAAGCCCTTGCCACCATTCCTTGCGTAGGTGTGGAAGACCTTCCTTTACACAATACCCCCATTCCCATGAGCGTCAAGGGTACTGACAATCATCGTCTTATCACTCACGACATTGACACTTCTGGCGTGGCGTATGTAAGTCTTCTTCTTCCCTTGCATGCTGTACCGCAACGCCTCTTGCCTCTTGTGCCTCTACTTGGGCGTGGACTTATGGAAATGGGCACACAAAAGCGTGATTTTGTCAGCATGGGTATGCGCATGGCTGCCAAAACAGGCGGCGTAGGTGCCAGCACCTATCTTTCCACGCACAAAAGCAACGGCGCCCCCTTGAGTTATCTTTCTGTGGGCGGTAAGGCTGTTCGTGATAAGGTAGGAGAGCTTTTTGATATTTTGCAAGAAGTACTTCTTGAGCCTAATTTTGATCAACAAGAACGTTTTTGCCAAATGCTACTTGAAGCCAAAGCGCGCCTTGAACACGGTCTTGTGGCAGCAGGGCACAGCGCTGTGTCTTCACGCATTCGCGCCTCTTACAGCACTACAGGCTGGCTTGAAGAGCTTACCGGTGGCATTAGCTATTTAGAATCTGTGCGCACTCTCACAGAAAAAGCAGAAAATGATTGGCCAGCCCTTTTGGCAGACTTACAAGAGCTGTACGGGCTTATACTCAACGGTCAGCAATGCCTTATGGATTGTACCGCCGACAGCGCCACTTTGCATATTGTGGAAGAAAAAGCCCAAGCTCTTATGCAGGCTCTGCCTTCACGTAGTATCACACCCGTCACTGATTGGCTTTGCCCTACACGCGCCACAGCTGAAGCCTTTATTGCTCCCACACAGATCAACTATGTAGCTAAGGGGGCGCAGTTATATGACATGGGCTATACCTATCACGGTTCAGCGCAAGTTATTTTGCGCCACTTACGTATGGGCTATCTTTGGGAAAAAGTCCGCGTTCAAGGCGGTGCTTATGGTGCTTTTTGCGCTCTTGACCGCCTCAGCGGCACATTTGTACAAGCTTCATACCGCGACCCCGCAGTGAAAGGTACGCTCAATACCTATGACGCCACAGACGCCTATCTTCGCGCCTTTGAGCCCGATGCACGCACCCTTTCCAATGCTATCGTAGGTGCTATCGGTGATGTAGACACCTACCTTCTCCCCGATGCTAAGGGCGCCACCGCTTTTGCTCGTTACTTATGCGGTGACACAGACGAAGCACGTCAGCAAATGCGCGACGAAATCATGTCTACCACCAAAGAACATTTCCATCAATTCGCTGAAATTATGCATGAAGTGGCTAAGAATGGACGTACTTGTGTTCTTGGTGGCAGTCTTGCACAAAAAACAGCCGAAGAAGAAGGCTGGGCAGTGCATAAATTATTATAATATATTTAATTATTAGTTTATTTTCTTGGGAGGGGAAAAATTAACCATTTAAAAGGGACAACTATTATGAAAAAAAATTTA
>CAYJFR010000082.1:2631-9148 GCA_964369335.1 uncultured Desulfovibrionaceae bacterium
CCTCCCAAACCCTCCCCTTCAAAAAAACCAATGGCGGCAATGTCTTCTCTTTGAAAGAAAGTCATTGCCGCCATGATGTTTTGCAGATAAGAAACTATTCTGCCAATAAAGTTTTCAGCTTTTTAAAAAGAGCGCGCTTGGCTTCTGGAGATATTTCCGACTTGGCTCTGCTGATAAGGTTTTGTAATTCTGGCGCCGCGTCTGGCCATTTTTTGAGCAAGTCTTGCACTTCTGCATCACTGGCTGTCAATAAAGCTTCGCGTAGGCGTTCAGCATGGTGCAAAAGCGCTGTATCGTCATTATGTCCTTGTTTGAGCTTTAGCAAAGCCTCTAAAATGGGGGCAGGGTCACATTCACGCATAAGCTTGCCTATATATTGTTGCTGACGGCGACGCCCTTCTTTATCTGTTATCTTTGCCATAACCTTGAGCGCTTCTTGCAAATCCTCATTAAGAGGCAGTTTTTTCAGCTGTCCAGAGGTGAGCTTGGCAAGTTCGACGCCAATATCTTTCAAGGCGTGACTGTCGCGTTTTTTTTGTGAACGACTTTTGGGGGCTTCTTCAAATTCAGGCCCGTCCATATCCAACTGATAGGTATTTTTCTTTGCCATATATATTATCCAAAAATGCCAAGAAGCGTTGCCACAAGCACCGCCACAGCAATAAGACCGTTAAGGGTGAAAAAGGCGGTGTTAACGCGGCTGAGGTCATTTTCTTTCACAAGGGTATGCTCCCAAAGCAGTACACCAGACATGATAGCCCATAACAGATACCACCAAAAATTCAGCTCAGCGTGAGCGCCGCCAAGAAGAAGGAATATTGCCGTACATACATGAGAAAAAGCCGCTATCACAAGAGCTTTACCCACACCAAAGTGGGCAGGCACAGAACACAGCGCGTGCTTTTTATCAAAGTCTACATCTTGGCAAGAATAAAAAATATCAAAACCTGCCACCCAAAAACTCACAGCAAAAAAGAACAACACTGGCGTCATGGCAAAGGTAGGCGTCACACTGAGCCAACCAGCCAAAGGCGCAAGCCCCAAGGTAGCGCCTAGCCAAAAGTGACACAACCATGTAAAGCGCTTAGTGTAAGAATAGCCCGCGGCAAAAAGAAGTGCTGGTACACTCAAGTACAAACAGATTTCATTGAGCGCGGCGCAACTGGCTATAAAAATAACGGAGGTGACGGCGCAAAAAATGCGAGTCTGTAGTACAGAAATTTCTCCAGTAACCAAAGGACGCTTAGCGGTGCGTGGGTTGAGCTTATCAAAGGGCAAGTCTACAAGACGATTGAAAGCCATAGCAAAAGAACGCACAGCCACCATAGCTATGGTGAGAAAAAGCAGGCTTCTCCATGAAGGCATACCCATTTGCGCCAAGAAAGAGCCTGCATAGGCAAAGGGCAAGGCGAAAATAGAGTGTTCAATCTTTATCATACGACAAAGAGCCGCAGTAGTTTTTAACGCTGTCAAAATTATCCTCCGCAATCGGTGCTGTCACCGTGAATTTTATGTAAAGCGTGGAGCATGGCTGGCAATATAGCTTCAAGATTTTCTCGTACAGCCTTCACGCTTCCGGGTAAATTGATACTGAGACATTGCCCAATGGTTCCCACCACAGCGCGAGACAGAGCGGAGTTGGGTGTTTTTTGTAAGCTTGCCTACATCATCATTTGTTAAAAACCGTATAGACGACTGTCTATGCATGTTGCCATGGCTTCTTGAGTGACATCACGAGGTACAAGACCTGTACCGCCTGTGGTACAAATAATGTCATAGCCTTGCCCTAGCGCCAGCTCTAAAAGTAAGGCTCGTAAAGCCGCTGCATCGTCTGGCAAAAGAAAGCCCTGCTCATGACTAAGAGGCAAGGTATTACGTATCATTTCCCCTATGAGCGGCCCGCTTTTATCTTCTCTTTGCCCTTGTGAACCTTTGTCAGAAAGCGTTATCCACGCCAAAGCATAAGCTGTGCGCGTGCTTTTAACAGAAATTTTTACATTCTGCGGTATATCTTGCAAGGCGCAAAGCAAAGGACAATAGCGCGCGTGGGCTGTGTTGGTATCTTGTACAAGTATACGCCCCACCACGCTAAAAAGTTCTTGCTCCTCATAAAGCAAACGTGTGCCCACAGGGAGAGGCACAGGGGCAAAACTCTCTACACTATGGCGAGGCATGTGCAGAGAAGCGCCAAAAGAAAGGGGCAAAATCTGACCCTTAACGCAAGATTGGACGCGTATATCCATACTATCTTCCTTATAAATTGTGTTTTCAACAGATTGTTATACGTTATATTTTTTACGGGCACAGTGTAATGACACTAGATGAAAAAGGCAATGCGCATACAAGGGAAAAAAATGGGAAAAAAAGCGCTGTGTTCATAAGATTTTTTTACATGGGAAAGAGCATTTGCCATTCTGCTAAAATCGCCGTACAAAAGCGCAACAGAAAATTTTACTCTAAGGAGAGTATATGTCACACAGTCAAGATCAAACCACACATTTACGTAATTTGGGTACAGGTAAAATGCCAGCCGTAGAAGGCGCTCCAGGCTTGGCACAATTGGAAGCTTTTCCCAACTGCTACCCTGACCGTAACTATATGATTCAAATAGCCTATCCAGAATTCACCTCACTTTGCCCCGTCACAGGACAACCTGACTTTGGCACCATAGTCATGGAATACATTCCTGACGAAAAATGCGTAGAATCCAAAAGTTTTAAACTGTATATGTTTGCCTATCGTAACCATCAGTCTTTTATGGAAACTATCACCAATACCGTACTTGATCATATGTTCCAATTGCTAGAGCCGCGCTGGTGCCGTGTGAAGGGAATCTTTGCCGCACGCGGCGCAACACATATTCATGTTTTTGCCGAACGCTATAAGGACATGGACGCTGAGCAAAAAGAAGCTGTGCAAACTCTTGTTCGTGAGTGGAAGCAAGACGCTGTGCACCGCTCTTAACAAAAAGATTCCTTTCTTACGCTTTTAATCTGCCTACAAAAATAATATATTATTAAAAAAACTTTAAACACTGACCTTTTCAATAAATTCTTAAGCTTTTTATTAACTCATCTCATGTAAAGGTGAACAATAAGCGCGTTTTGAAAAGGGAGGGCTGACCCAAAGGGTGCGAAGCATTCCCGTTAGTGAGAAACTCACTTTACGAGAATCAAGAGTAGCACGGCGTGGGGGAGGGAAACACTTTTTGGCGCTAGCACTTGTCCCTTAAAGGGGAAAGTTTTTCCCTCCCCCACAAAAAAGCAAACCAAAAGTAATAGCCATACTTCAAAAAAAAAGGAAAAAATATGTCCCTAGGAACACGAATACACACTATGGGCTTTGCGGCCTTGATTATGAGTTTAAGTATTGTACTGTCGCGTTTTATGGGGCTATTGCGTGATAAAGTCATCTCATGGCAATTTGGCGCTTCAGGAGAGGCAGATTTATACTTCGCCGCCTTTGTTGTACCCGATTTTATCAATTATCTGTTAGCTGGTGGCTATGTGTCCATTACACTTATGCCCCTTTTATCACGTTGCTTTGACGAAAATGAAGAATCAGCATGGCGCTTTTTTTCCGCCGTCTTTTGGTGGGCGCTTATGGCAGTGGGTTTACTCACCTTGGCGGCGTGGATATGGGCGGCGCCCTTGGCGGCTTTATCAGCTCCGGGCTTTACAGAAGAGCAATTACAGCGCCTCACCTTTTTCTTACGCCTGATTTTACCCGCACAAATGTTCTTTGTCAGCGGCGCGTGCTTTTCTGCCCTGCTCTTTTTGCGTAAACAATTTATGGTTCCCGCGCTGACACCGCTTATATATAATGGCAGTATTATTCTCTGCGGCGTTCTTGTTCCGTATTTGGGCATTGCCGACGGCATGACAGGTTTTTGCGTAGGGGTAACTTTAGGCGCGGCTGTAGGCGCGTGGATTTTACCCTATTGGGCTGTGACTAAAAAGCCCACTTCGCAACAAGACCACATTGACGCCATGCAAAATGGAAGCTTCGGCTCTGGCTTGCGTTTATATGCGTTAAATCGTGAACATCTGCGCCACCCTCTTTTAAAATCCTTTTTATTCATGGCGTTGCCCCTTATGCTTGGGCAATCTGTAGTTATGCTCAATGAGCAATTTATGCGTATTTTTGGTTCTATGGCTGGCGAAGGTGCTGTTTCTTTATTAAGTTATGCGCGGCGTATGTCTCAAGTGCCTGTGGGCATGGTGGGGCAAGCTGTGGCTGTGGCTTCCTATCCCTTTTTGGCGGCTTTGGCGGCAAAGAAAGATTTTACCACCTTTAACCAAACCCTACGCTCCGCCATGAATACCAGCACAGCCTTATTGCTTCCCATCAGTGCTTGGATGATCGCGGCGGCAGGGCCGTGTATGGGCTTTGTTTTTGAAGGAGGAGACTTTTCCGCCGCGGACACATGGGCATCGGCGCCGCTTTTGCAGATTATGATGCTTATGGTTCCTCTTTGGGGCGTGCAAATGGTCTTGGGGCGCGCTTTCTATGCTCTTGGTGACACCCTCACCCCTGCCTTATGCGGCACTATTATCACCGTAATAAGTTTACCCTTTTTCTATTATGCCTTACGTTGGGACGCTCTGGGTATAGCCTTAGTCAGCTTTTGGGGCGTGGTTTTATACGTCATTATTATTATGTATATTTGGAAAAAGCGTCAGGGTCTTGCGGCATTTGCAGGCTTAGGGCAGATTTTTTTGTACGGGCTGTTTCTCTCCTTTATAAGCGGTGTGGTGGCATGGTATGTAGGAGAATCCGCCTTACGCTATACGGAAAAACTCCCCTCCATCTGGCCCTATGTCATATCATTGGGAAGCAGTTTTATATTCTTTACGCTGTGCTACACCCTTTTAACATGGAAAGTATGTCCAGAGCTTGTACGCCCCGTAGTAGATTTTATTCAAAGGCGTTTACAACGTAAAAAAGCAGTAAGCTAGACATATTTACACTTTTTGGTGAACATGCTATTTCACCACAAGCTAGGGGAGCCTGTATAAAGGCTGAGATTGGGATTGTCCCTAACCCTTTGAACCTGATGCAGATTATGCTGCCGTAGGGAAGCGTTTTCCTTTCGTGGCTTTGATGCATCTTGATTTCCCACTTTACATAAGGATATCAGATGTCAATATTTATGAAAAACCCTGCTTTGGCAGACATTGCCGAGCGTTTTCTTCCTCAATTGGCGCAAGAAGAAGGGCTTTCCGAGGAAAGCATCCGCGTCGCCATAGAAAATGGCACCATGGTTTTACTCGGTAATCCCAACCATCCCAACCTCAAGCCCATCCTTATTGGGCAACCTGCGCGCATCAAAATCAATGCCAACTTGGGCACTTCGCCTCTTTCGCATTGTCTTGCTACAGAAGCTGAAAAGTTACGTGTAGCTTTAGAAGCGGGTACAGATACCGTCATGGATTTATCCATTTCTGGAGATTTAGACGCCGCGCGCACCACCATGCTTTCCAACTGCCCTCTTCCCGTGGGCACTGTGCCCATGTATGCCGTAGGTCAACAGCTTTTAGACGCTGATTTACCCATCAAAGCCATGACGGTGGACATGCTTCTTGACGAAATTGCCAAACAAGCCAAGCAAGGGGTAGACTATATTACCGTGCATTGTGGTTTGACACGACGCGGCGCAGAATGGGGCGATATTCCCAAAAATGACTTGGGCGACGGGCGTGTCATGGGTATTGTTTCTCGCGGTGGTGCTATGTTAGCGCGTTGGATGCTTGAGCATGACCAAGAAAATCCCCTCTTAGTGCATTATGACCGTTTATTAGAAATCGCTCGTGAATACAATGTCACCCTCTCTCTCGGCGACGGTTTGCGCCCCGGTGCTGGGTGCGATGCTGGAGACGCCGCTCAATGGGAAGAAGTTATGACCCTAGGGCGTCTTGCTTTACGTGCGCGTGAGTTTGGTGTGCAGAGTATGATTGAAGGCCCAGGGCACGTTCCCTTACATGAGGTAGAAGCACAAATCACTGGTATCAAGAAGTTAACCCACGGTGCGCCCTTATACGTACTTGGGCCTTTAGTGGTAGACGCCGCCGCTGGCTATGACCATATGGCAGGCGCTATTGGTGGCGCTTTAGGTGTGCGTGCTGGTGTGGACTTTTTATGTTATCTCACCCCCGCAGAGCACCTTACCCTCCCCAATGCCGCCGATGTACATGCTGGTGTTATGGCGTCACGTGTGGCAGCCCATGCCGGAGAAGTAGCTTTAGGAACACCACGAGCCTTAGCCCGTGAAGCCGCCATGAATACCGCTCGCCGTAATCTTGATTGGGACGGTATGGCAGCCGCCGCCCTTGACCCACAAGCTTTACATGACAGGCGTGAGCCGCACAAGACAGAAGACGTGTGTGCCATGTGTGGAAAATTTTGTGCAGTAAAAATGCTCAAAGACAGAGAGAAATAGGGCATAGTTTTACGTTTTTATGGTTTTGTTTTTTGTGGGGGGGGGGGGGGGGGGGGGGGGGGGGGGGGGGGGGGGGGG
>CAYJFR010000083.1:0-9077 GCA_964369335.1 uncultured Desulfovibrionaceae bacterium
AGCGTATGGGCTTCTTGGGTGTTGGTTTGGCACAAGCCCATGTGCCGCTCTGGCAGAGGATTGTTTTTTAAACGCGGTAAAGCGCCCAAGATGGGAATGTCGGTATAATACGTGATGGCATCGCGCACAATTTTTTCATGACGTGCGGAACCCACTTGATTGAGTACTACGCCGCCAATGCGTACACCCTTTTCAAAATTGACCATACCTTGTAATAAGGCCGCTGTAGTGCGTGTGCTTTTGGTAATATCTAAGGACAATATGACAGGTGCTGACAAGACGCGTGCCAGCTCGGCTGTAGAGCATGAGCCGTGTATGTCTTGCCCGTCAAACAAGCCGCGATTGCCCTCTATAAGAGCCAATGCCGCCTGTGGGCACTGCTCCCAAGCGTGCACCATAAGGGACTGCAAAGACTGCGCGTCTAAGAAGTAGGGGTCAAGATTGGTGCATGCGGCTTTAGCTGCAAGCCCAAGCCAATGGGCGTCTATATAGTCTGGGCCTTTTTTATACGGCTTTACTTGTACGCCTTTGTGGGTCAATGCGCGAGAAAGCCCCAAGGACAGGAGAGTTTTACCGCCTCCACCGCGTAAAGCAGATATGATAATTCGTGGAATATGCATTTGGCTATGTTGCCCGCAGAGCTCTTTTTTGTAAAGTTTTTTACGGGAGCGTGTGTTCAGCAAGAAAGGACATTTTTTTATGGATTGGCGTTGCGCTCCACAAGCTTCACGGTATTCAGCACTTGACGGCCTGCAGAGGTTTGGCTTTGCATTTGGCGCTCAATGGTGGAAATACCTTTGACCACCGTGGAATGACGACGGTTAAAGCGCGCGCCGATTTCTTCTAAGGTGGATATGGTGTGCTTACGTGCCAAATAATAGATGGTATCGCGGGCCAGCACAAATTCTTTACGGCGGCTTTTGGAAGAAATATCTTGTTCTGTCACCGAAAAAGAGCTGCATACCAAGGAGATAATACGATTTAAATCTAGCATGGACAAGGAAGGTGCAAATTGCGAAAGTACATCCATAGCCATTTCAAAACTCACATCTTTATTCATATGACGTGCTTTAAAAAGTAAGTTGTTCAAACAGCTTTCCAATTGGCGCACATCTTCGTGCAAGTGTTCCACCAACAAATCCGCCGCATCAGAAGGTAAAACCATATTTTGCGCATGGGCTTTTTGCTGTAAAATGGAACGGCACATATCATTTGTGGGCTTATCAATATGCGTTAATAGTCCAGAACAAAAATGAGAAACGAGCTGTCCGTCTACGTTTTTCAGCTCTTTGGGTGTAAAAGACGAGGTGAGCACCACGCGGCTGCCTTGCGATTGCAAGAATTTAATGGTGGCTAAAGCTTCGTTTTGCGTTTTTGCCTTTCCTTGGAAAAGGTGCACATCTTCCAAAAGTAAGACGTCTAAGTTACGCAAAGAGGCTTTGAAGTCGTCCATTTGGCTTTGACGTGCGGCGCGGACAAAATGTGTTGTAAAATCTTCGGCGGTCAAATAGCCCACGCGTGCTTGCCCATTTTTGCGTACCACGCTTTGCCCAATGGCATGAATAAGATGCGTCTTTCCAAGGCCAGAGTTGGAACTCACAAAAAGAGTTTCGATGGAGGAGCTTTGGCGACAAATATCTTGCGCGGCGGCGGCGGCCATGGAATTGGTAGGCCCTACCACAAAATCGTCAAAATCATAACGCCAGCGCACACGAGTGAGAGGACTTTGCGCAGGGATAGGCAAGGAAACTTGCATATCTTGCCCCTGCACCACAGGCACAGCTTGCGCTGTAAGCCCACGACTGCGTGTTTCGGCTTGGCTTGATGTGGATGTGGTAATGGGCGGTGGTGTGACGGGTGGTGGTGTGATGGACGCTAGCAAAGACGCACGGCGAACTTCGGGCACAGCAACAAGAGTTTTTTTGGGGGAAGCCTGTACAGCTTCACGCACAGAAAAAGTCAGTTGCACGGCTCCAGCCGAGATACCTAAAACATCAGCCGCAGCCTCGCGTAAACGTGAGGAAAATCTGCGTTCAAGCCAATCGCACACATAGGCGCTGGCAGCAATTATATGAACAGTATTGCTTTCTACTCGTCCATCGAGAGGAGAAATCCAAACTTTATAATCACCAGATTTAAGCGTTTTTTGTAGGTTCTCGCATATTATTTGCCATTTCGTCTTCATGAGGAGGTTTTAGCAAAAACTAGAATGTATCAGCAATGGCTATTTAAGCTTTTTTACCTTGAGCACTTCCCCCAAATAGCTTTCTCCGTCTCTTTTATCAAAGCACTAAAATAACACCTATAAATATTCATGGCGGTTTTTAGCCTTATATAATCCCCTTTGTCTGCAAGGTTTTTCGAGCAATAGGTTTTTCTTGTACAAAAGTTTTTTTCAGCTTTTCCACAAGCACTTACATAAAGAGCTCTGTTTTTCTCTTATTTTCTTTAAATTTTATATTTATGGTCAATGTCAGTAAATGACGCTTTTAAGGGTACTCAAGTACTTTATCTTTAAGGCAAACAAATTTTTTTTCGTATAGCCCTCAAGAAAAAAATCTCTGTGCCGATAAGGGTTTATAGTGTAAGCGTCTGCTTTACGTAGTCTCAAAACCTTTGCATATATGCGTGCAAATTTCGGCATTGACGTCACAATGCTTAAAGAGAATACGTATTCACGCTGTTTTTATGACAGCACCGGCTTCTCCAACCTCCCGTAGACAAAAGACCTCATACAAATACTGTGTGAGGTCTTTGCGTGTGTTTTCTTGAGTAAAAAAATCTTTGGCAAAATGTGCGTATAATGGCATACTCTTCCCATGAATAAAAAAGAACACTCTCACCCACTGTCTTCCTTGGTACAGCTGGACTTTGCCGCACAAAAAGCAGAAGCTCTAGGGGCATCTGGCGTGCTCACTCCTCTTATTCCCCTTGTTCCCGATGACGAAACCTGTTTTGCTCTTTGGGACACATATGCCATGATGGATAATGTGCGCGAACATTCTTTGCTGGTGGCAGAGTTTGCCACAGCCCTTGCTGAACGTGCTGTGCAAATGGGGCATCCGCTGTGCGTTGCCTCTGTGCGTGCCTGCGCTCTTTTGCACGATATTGCCAAAAGCTATACCATTGCCCACGGCGGTAGCCACGCCCAAATGGGGGCTTCATGGGTTGTTCAAGCCACAGGCAATAGACATATTGCTCAAGGGGTTGCCTTACATGTACAATGGCCGTGGGAACTGCCCTCAAATGTCTGCGATTTGGTTTTCTTTGTGATCTATGCCGATAAGCGTTGTATGCACAATGTGTGTGTAACCCTTGAAGAGCGATACGAAGATTTATTGCAGCGTTACGGAGATACAGAGCACCACAAAAATCTTATCCGCCTTTCTTATGAGCAAGGCGTCAACATTGAACAAGCGCTTTCGGCGCTTTTGGAGTGTGATCTTCATGCGTATACTCTTAATAACAGGCGGTTGGTCAAGCGAACGTGAGGTATCCCTCAATGGTGCAAAATCCATTGAAAAAACACTGGTAGAGCGTGGGCATGAAGTCACTTTTTTTGACTTGGCTCAAAACTTTAATACCCTTATTAACACTGCCAAGCAACACGATTTTGCTTTTATTAACTTGCACGGCGCCCCTGGCGAAGATGGGCTTGTGCAGACCATGCTCGACTCTGTACAAATTCCTTATCAAGGCAGCCATGCGCAAGGTTCTTTTCTTGCTTTGCATAAAGCCGCCACCAAGCAAATATATACTCAAGCAGGTATTGCCACGCCTGATTGGGAATTTTTACCCACACCGCCCCCGCCTTCATGGCAACCTAGTTTGTCCTATCCCATCTTTGTCAAAAGCAATACGGGCGGCTCTTCACTGTTGCTTTTTTGCGCGCATAATGAAGAAGAATTGCGCCAAGCCTTAGAAAAAATCTTCGCTGCCTGTTCAGAGGTGATTTTAGAAAGCTATATTGCAGGACAAGAGGCCACGTGCGGCGTGTTGGGAAATGAAGCTTTGCCGCCGGTACTCATACGCCCTTTGGATAGTGAGTTTTTCGACCATAGATGTAAATACGCTCAAGGCGGTGCGGAAGAAATATGCCCTGCGCCATTACCCGCGCATATCAATGCCGCCATGCAAAAGCTGGCACTGCAAGCTCATACAGCTCTCGGACTCAAAGGGTACAGCCGTACAGATTTTCGCATTACCCCTGATGAAAAGCTTTTTGCTCTAGAAACCAATACCTTACCTGGTATGACAGCCACAAGCCTTTTTCCACAAGAAGCTCAAGCCGTGGGTTTATCCTTTGGCGATTTATTGGAAAAGCTTATAGCCTTGGGTTTAGAAGATCATAAAGGGGTATAGGTTTTGGGGGGAGTGAGGATTTTGTAGGAAATTTGGGATGTTGAGAGAGGATGCTTAAAAAGTCTCTCTCCATAGCAAAGATTATACTAGATTGCTTCGTCGCTACGCTTTTCGCAATGACTTTATACGTTAATCAAAGCCATTGCGAGGAGCGTAGCGACGAAGCAATCCATGTTTTTATTTAGAGACAGTCTTTAACTTTTATTCAAAACGGCTCACGCCTGTGATCATAACCATATCTACGGGCACATCGTCATGCATGCCTACGGATTTGGTCTTTACTTTAGCGATTTTATCAACGTTTTCTATGCCTTCGATAACTTTACCGAAAACACAGTAACCCCAACCTTGCATGCTAGGACTGCTATGATCAAGGAAAGCATTGTCTACAAGGTTAATGAAAAATTGTGCTGTGGCGCTGTGTGGGTCCATAGTGCGAGCCATAGCAATGGTGCCGCGGTCATTTTTTACGCCATTGTCGGCTTCGTTGGTCACAGGGGCTTTGGTTTCTTTTTCGTCCATACGTGCACCCATGCCGCCGCCTTGAATCATAAAGCCGGGGATAACACGGTGAAAAATGGTGTTGGCGTAAAATTCATCGTCCACATAGGAAAGAAAATTTTCTACGGTCTTTGGGGCTTTGTCAGCAAAAAGCTCTACTAAGATGTCACCGGAAGTGGTTTCAATTAATACGGTTGGATTAGCCATTGTTTGTACTCCTTTCTATAGAAAAACAGGGTCTTTTTATACAATTTCATAGGGCAAAAAATGCACGCTATGCATCGTCTTCCTTGGTGTAATTGCAGCTTTTTTCGGGACAGCAAATTTTTACTGCACCGCCGCGCATAACTTTGCGTGTTAGTATAGGAAAATTGCACTGGGGGCAAGGCTCGGCAAGGGGTAAATCCCACAAAGCATAGTCACATTGCGGATATTTATCACAAGAATAGAATATCTTGCCACGTTTAGAACTTTTTTCCACAAGAGTTCCGTCCGCACAGCGCGGGCAAGGAACTTGAGTGGAGAAAGGCTCGGCGTGTTTACACTTGGGATAGCCTGTACAAGCTATGAAGCGACTGCCTGTGCGTGCTTTTTTGATAACAAGGTCACTGCTGCATTCTGGGCACGTACCCACTACTTCTAATTCAACTTTTTCGCGCGCCACAGGGATAACAACGCCGTTTTCATCGCGCTCAAAATTGGAAGTGTAAGAACATTCTGGATAACCAGAACAGGCTAAAAAGCTTCCCGCTTTACCAAATTTAATAACCAGAGGCTTATTACATTCAGGGCAGTCAATATTAGCCTCAATGCCGCCCTTAACAGCTTGCATATTTTTGGCGGCGGCGTCTAAGGTGGGCACAAAGTCGTTATTAAAGGCGCGCATAAGTTCTACCCAATTACTTTCGCCGTCGGCAACTTTATCCAAATTGCCTTCCATTTGCGCCGTAAAGCCCACGTCCATAAGAGTAGAAAAGTGCTTACGTAATTGCTCGCAAACAATGGAGCCAAGGTCTGTAGGCATAAAATGCTTTTCTGCCAAGGTCACATAATCCCTGTCTTGTAAGGTGGAAATAATACTGGCATAGGTGGAAGGGCGCCCAATGCCTTGTTCTTCCAATTCACGCACCAAGGACGCTTCACTATAACGCGGTGGCGGCTGGGTGAACTTTTGCTCTTTGGTCATGCTTTCAAGCTTGAGCTCTTGCCCTTCTTGTAAAGGCGGCAAATCGGCTTCGCTGTCGTCAGAAGTACGCGGATATACAGCAGTCCAGCCAGCAAAAAGCATGCGAATGCCCTTGGTGCGCCACTGTGCAGGCCCACATGTAATGGTGACAGTGGTGTCATGAAAGCGTGCAGCTGCCATTTGTGAGGCCACAAAGCGCGACCAAATAAGCTTATACAGAGTATACTGCTCTGGCGGTAAGAAAGATTTCACCATATCAGGGGTGATATTCACATCAACGGGACGGATAGCTTCGTGGGCGTCTTGCACATTGCTTTTAGCTTTTGCAGATTTACGCGGAGCTTTAGCATTGGCTTGCGGCAAATAGTCTTGACCGTATTGGGCGGCAATAAAATCGGCGGCGGCGGTGCGCGCTTCGTCAGCAATGCGTGTGGAGTCAGTACGCATATAGGTAATAAGCGCGGTGATGCCCATATCGCCTATTTCTACACCTTCATAAAGGCGCTGGGCAATGGTCATGGTGCGCTTGGCTGTGTAGCCGTGACGTTGGTGGGCGCTTTGTTGCAAAGTGGAGGTAATAAAAGGCGGTAAGGGCGCTCTTTGACGCTCCTTTTCTTCGATTTTTTCCACCACAAAAGGCTTACCCTGCATTTCGTCTTCTAAAGCTTGCGCGGCTTCAGCATGGGGAATATGCGCTTTTTTATTGTGTACTTTGTGTAAATCTGCCTTTATAATGGGAGGCAGAGCAGCGTGGAGCAGTACCTTGAAAAGCCAATATTCCTCCGGCTTAAAGGCGCGGCGCTCTTCCTCTCTTTCCACAATAAGGCGCAGTGCCACAGATTGTACGCGTCCGGCAGAAATGCCGCGTTTGACGTTTTTCCAAAGCAGAGGAGAAATTTTATACCCTACCAAACGGTCAAGGATGCGGCGTGCTTGTTGCGCGTCGAAAAGAGCTTCATTTAAAGGGCGGGGATGCTCCAAGGCTTCACGCACGGCTTTGGCGGTGATTTCGTTGAATTGGATACGTTGTATATTATCCACCTTATCCTTGATAAGCTCTGCCACATGCCAGGCTATAGCTTCCCCTTCACGGTCGGGGTCGGGGGCAAGATAGACAGTGTCTGCTTTGGCGGCGGCGGCGCGTAAGTCGCTCACAACCTTTTTTTTGTTATCAATGACTTCGTATTGAGGCGTAAAGTCATTGGCTTCGTCAACGCCAAGAACTTTTGAAGGTAAATCACGTACATGACCGACGCTGGCCAAGACTTGATACTTTGCATCAAGAAATTTTTTGATGGTTTTAACTTTGGCTGGTGATTCCACAATGATTAAATTTTTTGCCATGCCGACCTCTATATGATGTATTTTTGACACAAGAAACATACGGCAAAAAATTTATTCGTCAAGAGTATGTTATGGAAGAACGGTATTTTCTGGACAAAGAAAAAAAACTTTTGTAGCTAGGGGGCGAGGATAACTGTATGAAAAAATTTTTACTTTTACCCATTGTATGTATGTGTTTCTTTTTGAGCGCTTGTGCGGCGGGACAAAATTCCAGCTCTAGCAGTGCGCCACCTCCACCAACGTCATCAGCACCTGCGGCGGCGGATATGCGCATTCCGCTCATGAAAGACAGCCCTGCTGTTTTTGTGCAAGTGACCAACAACACCAAAGCCTCTGAAGATTTAGAGGGCACTATTCTTGCTTTTATGCAAAGTGAACATGGCGCCAGCATCGTGGATTTTGCGACAGAAGCGGATTATGTCATTTACGTGACCTTGGAAAAATTCGGTATGCTTGGCACAGAAAAAGAAGCTCCAGACGCCGCTCAAGTGGCCATTCCAGCTTTATTAGGTGTGAGTATAGGGTCGCAAGTGGGCGGCTCTTTTGGAACAAATGGAGCATGGATAGGAGCAGGTATTGGGCTTATAGCCGGTCTTGCTTTAGGCAATGCCAGCTCAGAAGAAGTGCTTGTATGGCATATGGACGCCTCTGTGAAGGTAAAAGATGCCAAAAACGCGGAGTATGCTACCAAGCTTACTCCTAAAACTAAAGGGGCGCAAATGAGCGCCGATGTAGCGTCAGCCACTTTGCAAAATTCCATTGCATGGTCGGTAGTACGCTCATTTTCAAAGAAATAAGGGAAGAATATGTCAATCAAGTTCTATTGTATGTGTCTGTGTGCCGTGTTTCTTGTGGCATGCGCGCCACAGGAAAAAACATTTTTAGCTGTGGGAGAGCCAGAACGCGTGGTGTTGCAATCAGCGCCGCTCACATTGCAAGATATTGCCTCCACGGAAAAAAATATTTCTGTCTATGTGGCAGAAGATGGGCAAAAAAACACAGCGCAAACGCAGGCTTTAGAAGCCGCCTTACAAAGAGAAGGCTATACAATCACCTCAAGCCCCAGCCAAGCGCAATATCTTGTGTTAGCTACCATAGTGCATGAAGGAATTATGACACAAGCGCAAGCACAAGGGGCTTCTACCCAAGGATACGGCGCCGCCTACACCTTTGGTAATGCGGTATTGACCGAAGACGATGAAGAACAAAGCGGACAAGGGCTTGTGTTAGATGTGCATGTTGCCGTGCGTGAAAATGCACGAAAGGTGCGCAACAATACGCTTGTGGTGAGCACTGCGTCGGTAAACACAGTGCGTGATGAAGCTTCTACGCGTATGATCGTTTTCCTTTCACAAGAGCGCATGGAAGAGCAACCCGCCATATACGGGAAAAACACCCTTATGCAACATGTAGCCAAAGCTTTAAGTAAAGACTTATAAGCTAAATTTTTATACAATTGACGCCGCGAAGAAATAACATCTTTGCGACGTCAGCCACATATAACTATTTGATATTTTAGATATTTCATATTTTTTATAAAAAAATATGATAAAATTGTTGACATGTAGGGCACTTTTGCATAAAAACAGGTTTCCCGATGCGGGTTGGTTTTCAAAACGCACTCAGGGAAAAACGCGGAGCGGTAGTTAAGTCGGTTATAACGCCGGCCTGTCACGCCGGAGGC
>CAYJFR010000084.1:0-7393 GCA_964369335.1 uncultured Desulfovibrionaceae bacterium
TATATAGTACTTTTTGAAGTGACCCCCACCAAGGAGGGCAAGGCGCGCTATTTGGAGCTTGCTGCCGAGCTTAAACCGCTTCTTGAAGGTTTTGAGGGCTTTTTAGGTATGGAACGCTTTCAAAGCCTCGCCCACGAGGGCAAGGTCTTATCCATGAACAAATGGGAAGACGAAGCCGCCATGACGCGCTGGAGAAATACGGCAGAGCACAGAATGGGGCAGTTGGTGGGCAAGACGGAGCTTTTTGAGCAGTACAAAATAACCATAGTTTCTGTTATTTCGTAACGTCGCGCTGTGTTATTTTGTTTGCTCAGAGCAGGCGGGATTGGTCAAAAAAAAGCGCTCATCGGCGTTTTTCTCACCCCATTCACACATAAGTTCTAAAATAGGCATCAGTGTGAAGCCTTTTGCTGTGATGGAATATTCCACACGCGGCGGAATTTCATTGAAGCTTTGACGCAAAATAAGCCCGTCTGCTTCCAATTCGCGTAATTGGTTGGTGAGAGTTTTTTGAGAAATTCCAGTAACTTCACGCATTAAATCCTTGAACCTTTTGGTGCCGTCCTCGGCAAGTATGTATAAGATGAGCGGTTTGCATTTTCCGCCGATCATTTTCAAGGTGACTTCAATTTCTGAGCTGACGATAATTTTTTCCATAACTGACCTTCTTTACCCATATGAGGAAGAGTATTTTTTACTATAATAGTAAAAAGGTCAAAGCAAATTTTATTTCATCTCTATATAAAATACATGCGCTAAAGGATGTTCTTTAAAAAGGGGGGATTCACAAGTAAAAGTTTTTGAGAGGGAGTGTGAGGGAGAACCTTTTTTCAAAAAGGTCTCCCTCACGAAAATAAGCTATTAGTTATAGCTACTATTGCTGTGCAGACAAGGTGAAGATACCTTGAATGGCTGTTTGGATAGTGCTCTTAGGATCTTTAGGTGTGAGAAGAATTTTCACACGATAGATAGAACCAGCAGGGGAGGCTTGAAGAACTCTGGCATCTGTGAAGGAGTTTTCCATTTGCAAAGCGTGACCGCCGTATACATGCACATCATGAACGCTGATGGCTGTGTAATTGGTTAAAGGCTCGCGGTCTAATTTGGCATTGACAGCTTTTACGATGGCTTCTTTTAGAGCGCCCACGGTGTTGGCTGCTGCCAAGGTGTTCTTTTCTACAGGCTTGGCAGAAGGGGTGTTGGGCTGAAAGAAAAGGCTTCCCAAGCGGTTTTTGGGCTCCATAGCAATGATCAAAGCGTCAAACTTCAAACCGTCTTCAGTAAGAGCAAAGCCGTCTGTTTTCACAGCTTGGTGCGCATGGGCATTAACAGTCATAAAGAGCATCAAACATAAAGCAAAAAGTACACTGATTTTTTTCATAATTTCTCCGATATTTATAAGGTTTATAATATATTTTTAATGACAGAGTATTAAAAATATTTCCACGAATTTAACGATTCCAACTTCGGCTCATTTGGCGACTTTGTGGCATCGTGCTTTTTCTTACCGCGTTTTTTCTTGTACCAAAACCAATAGCCAGAAAGAGGCAAAGCTGTGCCCACAATCATGGCTATAAAGTAGAGTATTTGTGAGAAAACACCCGCCCATGTACCGTAGTGTAAAACATGCATAAGCTTGCCCACGCTCCACGGTAAATCCGCTTGTGAATCTACGATTCGAAGCCCTTCAAAGCCTACAACGGTGGTTTTTGTGTAGGCTGCTTGAGCTATTTCTTTGACCATAAGCTCGCGCTCAGGTGAGGTGATAAGGGCGTATAAGGCCTCGCGATACCACGTAAAAGACCATACAAGACCTGTTAAGCACATAAGAAGCAAGAGAATAATGACGTAAAAGCCGCCTGCTACGTGGGCGTCGTATAAAAAGCGCTTCCAGCCTTTGCTTGTGCAAATGGACAGACGATTTTTAAGCCCGTTAACAGTCTTTGGCCACCATAAACGCAGACTTGAAAGCAAAATTATGACCATAGCTATGGTGGAAATGCCTATAAACATTTTCCCCGCGGTCATCTGCCCTTTTTTTTCTGGCGTGTCCAAAAAGAAACGGTGTAAATAAATGATGGTGGAGAAAAAGGCACTGCGCTTTTGCTCGCCGAGCATTTCGCCTGTGTACTGATTTATGGACCAGCGTTTTTTCACCCCTTGCACACTGACCATATAGGGCGTGTGCGCGTCGCCTATGGTGACGGTGGAAATCTTTTTGCCCTTAGGCATATGCGCCGAGGCGTTTTGTAACAGCGTTGCCATAGGTAAGGCTTGGGCGGCGGGGTTTTCAATGTGGTAGAGCGCGGGGTTTTGCCATTGGGTAATCTGCTTTTCAAAAACAAGAATACCGCCTGTAAAACATATAAGAGCTATGGGAATGCCCAAAATAAGGGCGGGGAGGGAGTGTAATTGCTTAAAAAATTGTCTCATATACAGCCTTATAAAAGGGTGGAGGTAAAAGCGTTTCTTGCGGAGTTCTAACCTTGTGAGCCAGTAAGAACGCTTTCACCTCCGTACAGGGGTTTAGAATCTTATTTCAACACCTACATTCCATTCAGGAGAATTTACCCAAGAAGAATTGTATTTGTTACCAGAGTTGAAGATGTTAGTGGCACTGGCAAAAACGGTGTAGTTTTCAGCAAAGGTTTGACGGATGCTGGCATTGAAGGTGTTGTAACTTTGCCATCCTTGGCTACTACTGTAGGCGTGGTCTACAAATTCTGCCCATACAGCTACATAGGTGCCCCAATCTTGTTGGTTAAACTCAAGCTTAGCTTGCCAAGTGTTCATGGCTTCAGATGAGAGGAATTTGCCTGTGTCTAAGTCACGAGCGTCTAAGTAGGTGTAAGAGGCGCTGGCTCTGAAGTGATCAAGGAAATCTATACCGAGATTGACTTCAATACCTTGGGTGCGAGCACGGGCAGTTTGTAAGAAGGTAAAGTAACCGTCATAAAAAGTACCGTCGATAGTTTTAGGATCAGCTACAAAGTCCCAGCCACCGATGAGGTTTTTAATGTCGTTCCAATAGTAGGTGATGCCCCAATTCACATTTTCATAAGAGCCTTCATAACGCACGTCCCAGCTCACGCTTTCTTCGGGCTTGAGATTAGGGTTACCTTTATAGGTGTAGTAGTCATAGCCAAATCTGCCAAAACCAGGTCCTGTTTCTCTGTAAAGCTCGTCGATGGAAGGCGCTCTAAAGCCCAAACCGAAGTTGGCTTTTAAACGATGGTCTTCGAGGAACTTCCACACTACGCCCAATTTGGGGGAGAAGTTGCCGCCGAAGGATTCATAATGGTCAAAACGTACCGCGGGAGTAATGAGCAGCGTATCGTCAAAGAAACGCATTTCATCTTGTATATATAAAGCAAAGGTGGTTTCATCACCGTAGGTAGATCTGCCAGGGGCGTCAATGGTTTGAGCTTTGTATTGACCACCAAAGGTGAGGGTGTGGTTGTCGTTGATCATCCATGAATCTTGGAATTCTAACGTGAAGTCAGTGTAAAAGTCAGTGGTGTTGTCGCCGTCATTTACTTCTTCTGTACCAGAATAGGTGGCAGACAAGCTGTACATATGGTCGCCCACAGTACCTGTGTACTCAAGGGTGGCGCCATAGCGTGTGATGTCAGTGGGGTCGTATTTGGTATATGTTCTGTCGTATTGACCGGTGCCGTTATTGTACTTAGAGCCTACATTTTCCGAAAAGTAATTTTCGGTATAATAGTCGGCATATAGAGCTAAACGGTGGTCATCGTTGAAGTCATAACCAAGGGCTATATCACCAGCAAGCTCTGTACCGTCCTTAGAGGCAGAATATTCTTTCCAAGGTGTATAGGCATTGTCATAATAATAGGTTTTTGAAGGAATATTGCTAGTATAGCCAAGATTTGCGAGGAAATCAGCGTTACCTATTTTTCCACTATCCACGGAATAGTAGTTACGCAATTTTTTATTACCGTAGGTAAATCCTGCCATAACAGAAGGCTCAGAGGATTTTTTGGTGATGATGTTGATAACACCACCTGTGGCAGAACCGTACAGGGCAGAGGAAGGACCAGCAAGTACTTCGATACGCTCAATGCGGTTGACGTCAATGGTTTGCAAGGTACGGTTAGCACCAGAACCTACATGCAATTCGCCAGAGGGTTTACGACCATTGATAAGAATGGTGGTGCCTTCTTGTGGCATGCCGCGTATACTTAACTTAGAGGTAATATTGACGTTTTGTGCTGTTTGCAAAACTTGCATAACGTTATTGGCGCCGAGTTTTTGAATATCTTCGGCGGTGAAAACTTCCATGCTTGCCGAAACGTCTTCCAAAAGCTGTTCGGTACGTGTGGCAGACACAACCACAGTGCCTGTTTCTATGACAGGCGCTTCTAATACTGGGGCTTCTTCAGCGGCAAAGCTCATGCTAGGCGTCATGAGTGTGCCAAGGACAAAAGCAAAAAAGGCTACCTTGCGTAGAGATGTCTTGCTCTTTTTGTTTACAGTGTTCTTCTTAGTCAAGCTTTTTGCGCTGTGCATGTTTCCCTTCCTTGTGCTCATAAAATGAGTCTCCTTTTCCCTTTTTTATAGAGCGCTACAAATACATATTTGCAGCAATCTTTATATGTAATATACTATGTTAATTTATGTATTTTTCTTTGCAAGTGAAGGCAAAGACTGTTTTGACGAGATGTTGAAAACTACATTCAAAACCAAAGGGAGGTATAGGGACACTACAAGCAAACGGCAAGTCATATTATGTTAATACAAGTTAATTTTTTGTTAACATATTGAAGTTGGACTTTAAAATCACCGAAAAAACAATAGTGTTTTTCATAGATTAAATAAAAAAGTGTTTTGTTTTCTTAATTGGAATTGACAACTAAGTTCAAAAATGCCATTTTTACATCCGTCCCGTGCATAAATACCGCGGGATAATCGTCAATAGTTATATAACATATTGATATAACATAGGAGTGAGGATGACTTTAAACGATATTAAGCGTACGGAGCAGCTTATGGTGACAGATATTTCTGTAGCAGGCTCGTTACGCCAGCGCTTGTACGATTTGGGTATTTGCCCCGGCACAGTGATTACTTTTATTCGCACCGCCCCCTTGGCTGACCCCATTCAAGTTCAAATTGGCAATTATCACGTAGCCTTGAGAAAATCTGAAGCTAGGTACGTGGAGGTTGTAACCCATGTCTCGTAAAGTCATCGCCCTAGCAGGGCAGCCCAACTGCGGCAAATCCACACTTTTTAACCTGCTCACGGGTGCGCGCCAATATGTGGCAAACTATCCCGGCGTTACCGTAGAAAAGCTTGCGGGCTTTTGCACCGTAGGCGATGAAAAAGTCTCGGTGGTGGATTTACCGGGCACATACGCTTTCACATCCTATTCGCCTGAAGAAATGGCGGCGCGGGATTTTATTCTTAATGAGCGCCCCAATGTGGTCTTGGCTGTGGTGGACGCGTCTACGTTAGACAAAGGCTTGTATTTTACCCTACAGCTTTTGGAGATGGGACGCCCTGTTATTTTGGTGCTGAACATGATGGACGTTGCCAAAAGACGCGGCTTGAGCATAGACATAGATTTGTTATCGCAAGAGCTGGGTATTCCTGTGGTGCCCATGCAGGCTACCAACTCCAAAACAGAAGGGCGTCAGCGTGTATTGCAATTACTTGAACAATACGTCAAAGACGACGCGCCTGTCAGTGATTTTAGCTTAAATTATGGTGAGTTAGAATCTTCTTTAGAGCAGCTCTCAGCTCAAGCTGAAAAGATAAGCACACAGCTTTCTTATCCAAAGCGCTGGCTTGCTGTGAAGCTTTTTGAAGAAGATTCAGCCGTACAAGAGGCTGTGCGCGGTGAAAGTGCCCATGCCCAAAGCTTATTCACCTTGACTGAAGAGCTTGCCAGAAAATCACGCGAAAATATTCCCACCGTGCCTGTGGCGCATATTGCCGCCGCACGGCATGCCGAGGCGCGTCGTTTGAGCGGGCTTGTGGTGAAGACAAAAGGCGAAAAACAAGGGCTTTCCTTCACAGAAAAAGTGGATTCTGTGGTGTGTCACCGTATTATGGGACCTCTGGTGCTTTTTGCGGTGCTCTTTGCTTTTTATCATATATCCGTTACCTACGGTAATATTTTAGCGGCGCAAGTGTGGCCCATATGGGCAAGCTTAGAAAGCTTTATCAGTTCCGTTTTACCGCATCAGGGCTTTTTAGAAGATACGCTATTCCGTTCCTTGGTGGAATGGGTGGTGAAAAGCGTCACGGCGGTGCTCAACTATATCCCCATTTTCTTCTTGATGTTCTCCTTTGTGTACATCTTGGAGGGAAGCGGCTATTTAGCACGTATTGCTTTTATTTTAGACAGAATTTTCAGCTCTTTCGGCTTGCACGGTCAATCCACCTTGCCCCTTATTTTGGGCGGCGTGTATGTGGGCGGTTGCGCTATCCCTGGTGTTGTTGCTACCAAGGCTATTCCCGATGAAAGAGCGCGCTTTACCACTATTTTAGTGGTTCCCATGATGAACTGCCTAGCCAAAGTGCCTTTATACTTGCTCTTGGTCAGCGGCTTCTTTGCCGCAGAAGCGGGCAGTGCCATGTTCTTTATGGGCACTATCACCTTACTTATGGCGCTTATTGTGGCAAAATTGCTCAACTGGACTGTGTTGCGTTCGCGCCCATCAGCCCCTTTTATTATTGAGCTTCCCTCATACCATATGCCCATTTTCCGCAATGTCTTACAAGAAACATTCTTGCGTATTTGGACATTTATCAAGCGTATTCTTACCATTGTTGTGGCAGTGGCTACAGTGGTTTTTGCTTTGGTTTCTTTCCCCAACTTGGGCGACGAGCGCGCCGCGCATTATAAAGCGGAACAAACCAAGGTGGAAGACGCCTTTATGAAAGCCATTGATGCCAGTGAGTTTGCGGGTAAATTCACCAAGGACGATATTTTGCCCTTGATTCGTTACCAAGACAACTTGCGTAAAAGCAAGCAAGGCGTGACCCAAGATGAAGCTACAAAAATCAATGAAACGGCTTTGAAAGACGACCCTATGTACGCTTCTATAGTGTTGCGTAAAGGCAAAGACGGCAGAAAACTTGCTAGTGCTTTACGTACTCTTGACAGCAAGAGAAAAACTCTGCGCCGTAATATTCGTCAAGAACGCTTTGAAAATAGTTACTTAGGTGCCGCTGGTAAATCCATTGAATGGATAACAGCCGGCGCGGGCTTTGACTGGCGCATGAACGTTGCCTTGTTGTCTGCCCTTGCCGCCAAAGAAAACAGTGCCGCCACCTTGGGCGCTTTGTACGGCTTTGAAGGCAGTGCTCCCGGTAAAAACTTTGAAGCTTTTGGGTTCACTCCCTTACACGCCTTAGCTCTTATGC
>CAYJFR010000084.1:7403-9070 GCA_964369335.1 uncultured Desulfovibrionaceae bacterium
CCTGCTTCTATGATGGTGCGCGGACAAACTGGCTCTACCAAGTGGATGATATTCTCTATCCTCTTTCAAATGACCATAGGGCTTTTAGTGGCCACTTTTGTTTACAGCGGCGGTAAGCTACTAGGCTTGAGCGGCGTACAAGCCATGTGGACTTTTTACGCCATATGTTTTGGTCTTGTGGTGGTGTTAGGTTTTCTTCCCTCCTCTAGAGGTAAAGAAGAAAGCCCCGTAGTAAAATAAGCTCTTTGTATAAAAAAGAGTGAAATAATCTAGCAAAATGCAATTTTTTTGCAAAATATATCGGAGGAAATTTATGAAACGTACATTAGTAACTTTGGCCGCCATGGCCATGTTGACCATGCCAGCTATGGCTTTTGCTCACAGCCCCATTTTTGACTGCTTTGACAACGGTGACGGCACCGTCACTTGCCAAGGTGGCTTTTCTGACGGCTCTTCCGCTTCTGGCGTGAAAGTGTACTTGAAAGACGGCTCTGGCAAAACTCTTGAAACTTTGAATATGGACGCTAACAGCGAAGTGACCATCAAAAAACCTGAAGGCGCTTATTCCATGGAAATGGACGCAGGCGAAGGGCACTCTATTAACGTTAGCGGTGACAGAATCGTAGAATAACAAGGTACACGCCTTGTAAGGTTCATAACTTGTTTGGCAAAAGGTTCTGATAACTTCTTACTCTATGCGGAGATAAAGATGAAAAAACTCGCACTTGCTTCTTTTGGCTTGTTGGCCGCTTTAACCATGGCTGCACCTGCAGAGGCGCATTTCCAAATGATGTACACTCCTAAGACTGACATGGAAAAAGCCGTTGACATGGATATGCGTATTGTTTTTACGCACCCAGCAGAAGCCGGACATATGATGGATATGGGCGGTATTAAAGAGTTTTACGCTGTGTACAAACGCGGCGAAAACGCTCCTCAAAAGCTTGATATGAAAAAGCATTTGAAAGATATTACTTGGAAAAACCCCGGCTCCAGCGCACCTGCTTTTGCCGCTCTTATTCCAAGAAAGGAAATCCGCTCCATCGGTGACTATGTTTTCGTGGTAGTTCCTGGATACTATCTTGAAAAAGAAGAAGATGTGTATATGCAACAAATCACCAAGCTTATTGCCAACGTGGGCGGCGTGCCTACTCTTTGGAATGAGCCTGTAGGTTTGCCTTGCGAAATCGTGCCTATGATTAAGCCTTACGCTACATGGGCAGGCAACGTATTCCAAGCACAAGTACTTTCTGAAGGCAAGCCTGTTCCCGGCGCTGAAGTGGAAGTAGAGTACATGAGCCACGCACCAGACTTAAAGTCCAACTCTTTGGCTGAAAAATCTTCTGTGACCTATCCTAACGGCGCTCTTGTAACACAAACCATCATTGCTGACCAAAACGGCGTTATCACCTTTGGTCTTGCTAAAGCTGGTTGGTGGGGATTTGCCGCACTTGGCATAGGACCAGACAAAAAATATAATGGTAAAGAGCTTTCCCAAGACGCAGTTATTTGGGTACAAGCTTACGATATGAAATAATTTTAACACCAAAACTGTAGGGGGGCTTTGGCTCCCCTTTTTTGTAAGTAAAGAATAGTATAAACTTTCATGCGCAATAGATGTTTCGTAAAAAAAGGGAATGACTCGCCGTGAAAAGTTTTTGAGAGGG
>CAYJFR010000085.1:0-8942 GCA_964369335.1 uncultured Desulfovibrionaceae bacterium
ATTGCGAGGAGCGCAGCGACGAAGCAATCCATGCCTTTAAGTGTGTTAGTTGTTACTTTCTATTGCATAAGCTAAGTTAAAAAAATAGTATCTTAGCCTATACGCACAGCATTACGTTGCTTGATGCAATGGGCTTTATACACGAGGGCAAAGACTACAAAGGAGCAGAGAAGCCCTACAATAAAAGGAGGTGTATGTGCTATGGTGCTAGGAAGCATGGCGGCGTGTTCTTTGAAAAGGGAGGTGGAAGGATATGCCACAAGATACCAGCCTACGCAGCTCACAAAGCCAGAAAGAGAACTGAGCCATGCGGATTTGTCATGACGGATGTTAAATTTCACCGCCGCCACATATGCCACCATAGCAGTAGCAGCAATAACACTCCATGCTGTGGTGCAGAGTAAGGCAATAATTTGTCCCTTGAGACTAGCGGCAAAAGCGCTGACCACCACACACAGAGCAATACCTATGAGCCAAGCAAGGCGTGTGGATTTTTTGCCAGTGAGGTCTTCAGTAAAGGAAGATGCGGCAATGTGGTATAAGGCTGTGGTGGTGGACAGAGAGGCAGAGATAACAGCAAGAGTAAAGATTTGTTGCCCTACATGAGGTAGTAGCGTTTTGGTAAGCATGGTTACCACTTGGTCAGGGTGAGAAGCTTCAGGTAAGAAGATGCGTGACAATGCCGCCACAAAGAACATACCTGCTACTAAGGTGAAGATAATAACGGAAGCGATAATGGCGGTTTTGTGTACATCTTTTTTGCTTTGTAAAGCAAAGTGACGCTGAATCATTTGCGGCTGTGCCCATGTGGCTATGGACATAACAATGACCAAAGACCAAATGAACATACCTTGACTGCCAGAAGAGATGCTGGTGAAACCATTGTTGGCGCGATCGGTGGCAGGAAGCTGAGAAAGAGTTTCTAAACCTTGAATGGGGCCGCCTACCTTTTGAAGCACAGCATACATAAGGAGTAAAATACCTATGAGCATAACGCCGCCTTGCATGGCTTCTGTATAAAGAACGCCGCGCAAACCGCCCCACCAAACGAGAAAGCCCACAAAAATAGCCAAGCCCCATGTGAGAGTTTCGGTGCTCACAGGAATCATGGTGGCAAGCATAACAGCGGCGCCTTTAAGCACAGCAGAGGCGTATACGGAGAGGAAAAGAGCGAAAATAAGCCCAAGGAACATGCGTAAACGAGGACAGTTATGGTTGAGGCTTAAAAGATGCGCGGGGGTTCTGGCTTGGAGTTTGCTTTGTAATTGTTTTGTGTCCCAAGCAAAGACCATATAAGCAAAATATGTTCCGAGTAAGGCTACACCCACACCCACAAGAGATACTTGCACACCATACAAATAGGCTAAACCTGCAAAGCCGATAAGCGCCACGGCAGAAACATAGGTGGCAACATAGGCAAAGGCTTGCACAACAAAACCTACAGCGCCGGTGGTTGTTACATCATAGCCACTGCCTTTACGTGCTAAGTATACGAAAAGGGCAATGTAGCCCACCCAAATGGTAATGTCTAAAAGCATAACCTCATCCTCTTGTGTGTAAAAAAGTTTATAAAGTAAAAAAAAAGCCGTCCCCTCACGGAAACGGCTTTTTCGTTGTCTATTCTTTTTTCTATTTTAGGAATACGACAAAACTCCGTCCCGTGTGTTTACAGGCTGGATAAAAAAGCTAAAGAAGCTAAAAAAGGAGTTTTGTGTGTACAAATGCATGTTTTTCATTCCTAAAAATATGACCGCAAGAAGCTCCCTTTTAGATGTGGGGAATTTTTCTACTTGCAACTTGTTCCAAGTAGCACTAGCAACAAAGCTTTGTCAAGAGTATTTTTTTGCATCGCTGAACCAGAGTCTAAAAACTATTTTACAGAACTGGCATACCATTGTGCCGCAAGGTGCAGACCTTGGCTCACACTACATGTGGGCTCATAGCCAAGCAGTGTTTTAGCGCGGTCCACATTGGCTTGAGAATGGCGTATATCACCTATTCTGAATTCACGATATTCAGGCTTTTTAGATGCGGCGTCAGCGTTATAATGCACTACTTCATCACGGATAAAGCCGTATAATTCGTTCAAGGTGGTTTTTTCACCAAGCCCCACATTGTAGATTTTATTGCAAGCTTCTTGAGGTGCAAGAGCAGCCAAAATATTCATTTGCACCACGTTGTCTACATGGCAAAAGTCTCTTGTGGTTTCGCCGTCACCATTAATATATACAGTGTCCCCTTTTAGAAGGGCGGCATACCAAATGGGAATAACAGCGGCATAAGCGCCTTTGGGGTCTTGGCGTTTACCAAAAATGTTAAAATAACGTAAGCCCACATTGTTGACGCCATAAGTGGTTGTGAAGACGTTGGCGTACAATTCATTAACGTATTTTGTTACGGCATAAGGAGAGAGTGGCTCACCGATACGATCTTCTTGTTTAGTGTCTGATGGTTCTGTACCATAAGTAGAAGAAGAAGCCGCATAGATGAAATTTTTCACCTTGGCATCACGCGCGGCTACAAGCATATTCAAAAAACCGTCAATATTGCATTCGTTAGCGGCTATGGGGTTGTCAATGGAAAGGGTGACGGAGCCTAAGGCGGCGTGATGTAAAACATAGTCCACATTTTGGCAGGCTTTATGACAAGTGTCTATATGACGAATATCGCCCTCTATAAAGGTAAAGTTTTTCCACAACTCTTCACCTACAGACTGGCGCACTAAGTCAAGATTTTCTTGATAACCAGTCATAAAGTTATCAAGACCTACCACGCATTGTTTTTGTAAAAGCAAAGATTCCAGAAGGTTTGAACCAATAAAACCAGCGACGCCAGTTATAAGCCATGTGCAGGGCTTTTCTTGAATTTTTTGCAAAATTTTTGTGTATGCTGTCATGGGCTTCCCTGATAAAGTGTAAAAGTGTTTATGGTTAGAATACGTGAGATATGACATGTTTCTATGGATTTTACAATGTGAAAAAAAGTTGTAAAAAGAAAAAAGTGACAGTAAGTATATACTTTTTTTCTAAGGTAAATTGATACTTTATTGATATATAAAAATAAAAACATGCAAAAAATAAAATACTTGTGTCGCTTTTGAAAAAATGTTAACCGTCTAAAAAATTTGTACGTTTTTGGTGTTGGTTTTGACTGTGCATAAATTCTTTATGTACCATTGCGTTGTGTCTGAAGTTCATGCATCTCCTTAAATTGGATATTTTAAGGTTTAAGTGTGTGTTGGCCTACACAACTGCTTGCATTTATAGTGTCGTATGTCTGTGCCTTCGCTTTTTCCAACGAGTACGTGTCAGCATGATTTGCATTTCATACGAGCTGCTTATTGTGCGCGTGTTCTTAACGGCCAGACGCTATCTTAAAAAGCGATAGTGAGCGTATGCAGGAGATTTTGTTTGAAGATTTTGTTAAAAATTCTTTTACCGGTGTTGTTTATTGCTTCTGCTGGTCTCTTTGGTTCTACTTTGTATACATACGAAATGAGTATGGATACCTTGAAACAAACAAATACTTCTTTGCAAAAGATGGCTATTGCCAATGCTTTGGTGGAGTTGAAAGCCGGTCTTGATTTTAATATTCTCAATGCCATATCTTTAGCGCAAACAGGCATACTCCAGCCCTATCTTTCTAAAGACAAAGCCTTACATACGGCGTATGCCGCTGACGCACGAAGTCGTATTGTGAATATGAAGAATACATATTATTATGTAGATATAGGTATTCTCAATACAGACGGTCAGATGCTTGACCACACCAATGAAAAATATATAGGCGTTTCCTATGCCGAAACACCTTTCTTTAAAGAAGCCATGACGGGTAAGGTTGCCATTGGTGCGCCCTATCGTGACCAAGGCATGGTGGTATATGCTGTAGCGTCACCTGTGTATCTTTTAAATACCAATACCATCATAGGTGTGGTGTTCAACGTCTCTAAGCTTACGGATACTATGAGCGAGCGTATGCTTTTGGGAGATGAGGGCTATCTTTTTGTGAGCGCGGCGGATGGCTCTATTTTTATTCACAAAGAAAGTACTAAAGTACTGACTAAAACTCTCAAAGATTATCCTTGGGGACGCGATATTTTACATTATGGTAATGGAAGTATTACCTTTAGTGACGCTGGCAGTCAAAAGCTTGCCTATTTTGATACCTTGCCAGAGGCTGGCTGGGTGGCTGTAGCTGTGCGTGATATGGATGAACTGGCAGCACCCGGAGAAATGGTTCGTCAGCACGCTGTCTATTTTGCCTTTGGTATTTTGCTTGTCTTGGCGCTTATTGTATATGCCTATGTAAAAAGTATTATTGATGCGCTCTTAAAAGCTGTGCGTTATGCGGATCAAATTTCAAAAGGTGTTTTGGACGAAGATTTGGATCTTGGAAAATCTGAAAAAGGGCTCTTGGCGCAAGTGAGCGCTGGTGTGAGCCATGTGTCAAAACGTATTCACGGTGCAGAACAAGAACAGACACAAGCAGAAAGAGTGCGCGATCTAAGACAATTTAACCGCAATGATGAGCTTGGCGTTTTATATAAAGCTTTACAATCTATGGTGCAGTCCATGCGTACTATGGTAGAAAAAGCTGATGAATCCAGTCGTCTGAAAAGCGAATTTTTGGCCAATATGAGTCATGAAATCCGCACACCGCTCAACGCTGTTATTGGATTGGCACACTTATTTCTTACCAGTGATGAAGATTTAGATAAAAAGCGTGACTATGTGGTCAAGATTGAGACCGCTGGCAAAAGCCTTTTAGGTATTATTAACAATGTGCTTGATACTTCAAAAATTGAAGCGGGCATGTTCGAACTGGAAAAAATCCATTTTAGCTTGCGCGAAGTAGGCGAGCAAATGTTGACTATTTATCAAGACAGCGCCGCCAAAAAGAACATTCAATTAAGTTTTGAAATAGATTCTAACATACCCAGTTTCTACACAGGTGACCCTGTGCGCCTTGGGCAAATTGTCAATAACCTTGTGAGCAATGCCATCAAGTTTACAGAAAGCGGCGGTGTTGAGGTGAGCTGTGGTCTGGCGTATGACTTAGTTAAAGAAGAAGATATTCCAGAAGGCACTGTGCCCTTATATCTTGAAGTGCGCGACACAGGTATCGGCTTTTCTAAGGAACAAGAAGCCCAGCTCTTTAAGCCTTTTGTGCAAGCAGACTCCACCATTACGCGCCGTTTTGGCGGTACAGGTTTAGGGCTTGTTATCAGTAAGGATATTTTAGAAATCATGGGCGGCTTTATGCTGGTAGAAAGTGAAGTGGGTATGGGAACAACCTTCACTCTTGTATTCTATCTGCCCCCTGATGAAGACCGTCATACTAAGATTGGCAGTGAAGAAGATCCTGACGCTATCTTAACTGTAGATTTCAGCAGCAAGAAAATCTTGGTGGTGGAAGATAATATGATCAATCAGCTTATTATGGAAGAAATCTTGGAAAAGACCAATGCCATTGTGTCCATTGCTGATAATGGGCAAATAGCTGTGGATATGACGCAGGCTGAAAAGTTTGATTTGGTGCTTATGGATATGCAAATGCCCGTTATGGATGGCATACAGGCCACTAAAGTCATACGACAGCAGTTCAGTGCGGAAGAGCTTCCTATTATTGCTATTACCGCCAATGCCATGAAGGAAGACAGAGAAAAGGGTATAGCTGTAGGCTTGAATGATTATCTCACCAAACCCATCGACCCGCGCAATTTGATGATGGCATTACATCGTTGGTTACGAGATTAGCCGTAAAATAGATTTCATAAAAGGCTCCTTGGTTTTTGACTAGGGAGTCTTTTTTTGTGCAGTACTTTTTTCTGTGAGAGAAAGAGAGCTAGGCGCAGGCTTAAACATGGCATTTGTGACATACAAGCATGGTAAAAAACATGTGAAAATAGGCTATTGACAATGTGGGCTTGTGGTTCTGACAGGCGCATGTTGAGGTTTGGCAAAAAAACGCTGCTTGTGAAAAAAATATTTTTCTTTGAAAATAAAATAAAAAATATAGTAATTTCAAAGTATTATATTTATAGCGAGCACAGCGCCTAACTAGGAATTACAGATGTAAAACGCTGTCAAGAGATAAAAAACAAGTTCTTTGTGAAACTTTAGTGTTTTGATTTATAACATATTGATTTTATAAATAAATAAAAATATAAAAAACTTTTTTCACAAGTGCATTTTTTGCTTGTGTTTATTTTTTATTTTCTGCTAAGGTGTCTTTACGGACGAATTGTATACGGTATTTCGCTCCGTATCTATCTAAAACATTTAACAGAAAAGGAGACTATCATGAAAGGTGAAAAAATTGTATACGGTGTATTTGCATTATGGAGCTGTATCTTAGCTACTGGTATCGCTAGCCACTTCGTAATCTAATTACGCCCTGAATCTTTACCTTGGCTAAAGAATAGGGCTTTTAGGTAAAATTAATGCCTTTATCCATGATGGATAAGGGCATTATTTATTTTGTAATCAGTAAGTTAAATGCCTAATACGGCGTGCTTTTCGTGTGCATTCTTTCTAATATCTGCTTTCCTCTTCAGTTTTTTGCGCTATTTGGCGCATCTTTTTTGAAACGCAAGACAAGAGGCTTTTTGCGCCCATAATATCATAAGGTCGCGGTATAGTTTAGAGAGCAGGTATGAAAGAGGCGTTCCAAAAAGAAGTGTTGCTCATTTTTTCTTTACAACGTATACTAATGTATTAAATACACTAAATATTCCTTTGGAGAAAAAATATGAGTTTACCAAGTTTGCAAATAGGCGACATTACGGCCAAACTTCCTATCGTACAGGGTGGTATGGGCGTAGGCATTTCTCTTTCAAAGCTGGCAGCAGCCGTGGCCAATGAGGGCGGTATAGGTGTTATTGCCGGCGCTATGATTGGCATGAAAGAGCCAGATGTGGTCTCCAATCCCATTGAAGCCAATAATCGCGCCTTACGTCAAGAAATACAAAAAGCTCGTGAGCTGACCTCTGGTGTCATTGGTGTCAATATTATGGTGGCTTTGACGACCTTTGGTGACCTTGTTAAAGCTTCCATCGAAAATCGTGCTGACATCATTTTTTCTGGTGCTGGTCTTCCCACAGAACTGCCTAAGATTTTTCGCACTGTGTGCGAGCAAAAGAAAGAAGAATTTCGCACCAAGCTTGTACCTATCGTTTCTTCTGCTCGTGCCGCCTCTATTCTTGCTAAAAAATGGATGAAAAGCTCTGATTATATGCCTGACGCTTTTGTGCTTGAAGGTCCTAAAGCTGGCGGACATCTTGGGTATAAGGCTGATGATTTGGATAAAGCAGATTTTGCCTTAGAAAAGCTCGTGCCTGAGCTTGTGGATGTGGTCAAAGGCTTAGAAGACAAAGTTGGTCATGCTATTCCTGTTATTGCAGGTGGCGGCGTGTACAGCGGTGCTGACATTCAGCACATGCTCAGCCTTGGCGCTTCTGGGGTGCAAATGGGCACACGCTTTGTGGCAACACACGAATGCGACGCAGACATACGTTTTAAGCAAGCTTTTGTGGATTCCAAGCAAGAAGACATTACTATCATTAAAAGCCCTGTAGGCATGCCTGGGCGCTCTTTAGATGGACCATTTATAAAATCTATGCGTGACGGCAATAAAAAGCCTTTCAAATGTGCTTTCCGTTGCTTACATACTTGTGAGCCAGAAAAAGCTCCGTACTGTATTGCTATGGCTCTCATTGCCGCCATGCGCGGGAATTTAGAAAAAGGTTTTGCCTTTTGCGGAAGCAATGTATGGAAAGTGGAAAGTATTGTTTCTGTGCGCGAGCTTATGCTCAGTTTGCAAAAAGAGTATGAAGAAGCTGTTGCCGCTTTAAAAGCTAAGGGCGTCGTTACTGCTTAGTTTTTCTTAAATACAAAAAAAGCGCAGCCTTGAGGGGTTGCGCTTTTTTTTGTGCCGTTAACAATGCACCGAGCTTTCTGTCAAGCTGGTTATGGTGCTTTGCGTTCCTGTGCAACATTGATCTGTAATAAAAGACAAAAGCTCTTGCAATACAGCGTATTGTGTTGTGCAAAACAAGGTACGCCCTTGACGTCTTTGTTTTACAAGACCTACTGTGACCAAAGCAGAGATATGATGGCTGAGTGTAGAGGCTGGAATATCCAGCTCTTTTTGTAGCTCTCCCACAGGTAAGCCCTCTTCTCCTGCCACCACAAGGCGCCTATAGATAGAAAGGCGTGTGGGGTGCCCTAATTCTTTGAGTAATGAAGCAGCCATTTCAATTTTCATACTACCCTCATTTGCTATAGTTGTATTCATGGAAATAAGCATAGTCTACAAAATTGTACTTGACAAGTTTTATATTTCGATTATTCTAGAAATATAAATCAAACGAAAGGAGTCTGTATGGACGCTTATCTCCCCATGATTAAAGATGCTTTAGGCATGTTCCTCTTTTTAGGTGCGGAATTATCTATTTTATTTATTCTTATTTCTGCTGGTGTTTCTTTATTACAACAATACATTCCTGACAGTAAAGTACAAAGTCTTTTGGGCGCCTCCAAGGGGCGTGGCTATGTGCTAGCGGCGGCATTGGGAGCCATTACACCCTTTTGTACTTGCTCTACTATTCCCATGTTACGCGGCTTGTTGCGCGCCAAGGCAGGTTTTGGCCCTACGCTGACCTTCTTATTTTCTTCGCCTCTATTAAATCCTATCATTATCGGGCTTTTTGTGGTGACTTTTGGTATGCAAGTCACTGTTATTTATACAACCATAGCTTTGATACTTTCCGTATTCGCGGGTATAGTACTCTCAAGCATGGGTTTTGAACGTTATGTTATTAGAGAGGCTTTGGAAAATACAAGTACTCCTTCTTGTTGTGGAACGTCTGCGCCAGCCCCTACAGACAAAACTTCTTGTTGTGCGCCTACTCCATTAACGCCCTTAACGCCTTTAGCTCCTGT
>CAYJFR010000086.1:0-8845 GCA_964369335.1 uncultured Desulfovibrionaceae bacterium
TGGTGGGAGGGGAAACTTTTTTTAGGAAAAAAAGTTTCCCCTCCCACACCCTCCCCTTCAAAAAAACCATCGGCGAGTCACTCCTTCTTTTTAAGAAAATTTCATGCGCATGAAAATATAAAAAGCATTTCATCATCGCGCTAAATAGCAACAGCAAGCAACGGCACATGACACAATGCCGTCATAAAGAACGTACTACGAAACCACGTCATTCCGATTTACAAATTTTTCTAAACAATAAGCGCGTTTTGGGAAAGGATGGGGCTGACCCAAAGGGCGCGTAGCGTTTCCGTTAGCGAACATGTGAGCTTTACGGGAATCAAGAGCAACGCGGTCTGGGGGGAAGGAAAACACTTTTTGGCGCTAGCATTTATCCCTTAAGGGGAAAGGGTTTTCCTTCCCCCCAGTTAAAATACAGTTTTAGAGCGTATTACGACAAAGCAATGACATGCCTTATGACTGTACTTTTATGTCAAAATAGACTATATAATTTTCTGTGCGAAGAAAATTCTTCTGCGCATTTTGTCGAGTCGCGGTATATTATGCCTTAATTTCTTTAAGGTGTTCAAACAAAACACAAGTAATTTTTTACAATTAGGTGGCAGCATGAGCTTTGAAATGTTCCTGCAACATTTTTTTAACGCCCTCACCCTTGGTTCGCTCTATGCCCTCATAGCCATTGGTTATACCATGGTATACGGCATTTTGCGCCTTATTAACTTTGCCCACGGCGACGTCCTTATGTTAGGAGCATATTTTGTGTTCTTTGGTACGTTCGCTTTTGGTCTTCCTTGGGCTTTTGCGGCGGTGCTTGCCATTCTTATGGCCAGCGCTTTTGGTATGTTGGTAGAACGGGTAGCATATCGCCCTTTGCGAGAAGCACCACGTATTTCTGCACTGATTTCGGCCATTGCCGTATCTTTCCTCATAGAAAGCCTTGCCGTGGTGGTCTTTACAGGTCTTCCACGCCCTGTATTACAACCGGAATGGCTTGTGGAAAAATGGACTTTCGGTAATGTGCATATTCTTCCCCTCACAGCCTTTGTGCCGGGAATTACCATTATTCTTGTAAGCCTCTTGCTTTGGGTTGTGTATCGCACAAAGCCGGGTCTTGCCATGCGCGCCATATCTAAAGATATTGAAACCACACGCCTTTTAGGGGTTAAGGTCAATACTATTATTGCCCTGACCTTTTGTATTGGTTCAGCCTTGGCGGCGGCTTCGGGTATTATGTGGGCATTACGCTATCCAAAAATTGACCCCTATATGGGCATTATCCCCGGATTTAAAGCCTTTATTGCGGCAGTGTTTGGTGGTATCGGTTCCATTCAAGGGGCTGTTATTGGTGGGCTTATTTTAGGATTTATCGAAATCATGACTGTAGCCTTCTTGCCGCATCTGTCTGGCTATAGAGACGCCTTTGCCTTTATTCTTTTAGTAGTGGTACTGCTCTTTAAACCCACAGGGCTCTTTGGCGAGCGCATACAGGAGAAAATCTAATGCGCATAGACAAACACACTATTCTTACCCTTATAGTCATGGCTTTGGGCGGCCTTTTTGTCCTTCAAGCAGATACGTTCATGGGAAGCTACGAGCTGTATATTTTGAAGCTCTTCTTCATCAACGCCATATTAGCCCTTTCCCTCAATCTTATTTATGGCTTCACAGGGCTTTTTTCCTTGGGACATGCAGGCTTCATCGCCGTTGGCGCATATGTGTCTGCCCTCTTTATCCTCAGCCCTGCACAAAAAGAAATTATGTGGCTTTTAGAACCGCTCATGTGGCCTTTCTCTGTTATACACAGCCCCTTCTGGGTCTCTGTTATAGCAGGCGGTTTGGTAGCGGCTTTCTTTGCCCTGCTCATTGGCTTGCCCGTACTCCGTCTTGGTGACGATTACTTAGGTATTGCCACGCTAGGCTTTGCAGAAATTATCCGCATACTTATAGTAAATTTCACATCCATAACCAACGGTTCTCTTGGTATTAAGGGTATCCCCGACTATGCCGACGTATTCACCTGTTATGTATGGCTACTCATTACCCTTGTCTTTCTTGTGCGCCTTATTAACAGCAATTACGGCAATGTATTTAAATGCATACGCGACAATGAAATCGCCGCCAAGGTTATGGGTATCAATGTCTTTTACTATAAGGTGCTTTCCTTCTGCATAGGCGCGTTTTTTGCCGGTGTGGGCGGCGCCTTATTGGGCAGTCACCTTTCTACCATCGACCCCAAGATGTTTAACTTCCTTTTGACCTTTAACGTACTTATGTTTGTGGTTGCTGGTGGCTTAGGCTCTTTGACTGGTTCTCTTTTGGGCGCGGCGGTCATCACCGTTTCTTTAGAGTGGATGCGTATTTTAGAAGAGCCCATGAACCTTGGCTTTATAGAAATCCCCGGCATTCCCGGCATGCGTATGGTTATATTCTCCTTATTCCTCCTAGGTATTATTCTTTTCCGCCGTGAAGGTCTTATGGGTATGCGCGAAATCACTTGGTCGAGTATTTCTTCACTTTGGAGGAAAAAATGAGCACATCTTTTGTGAAAACAGCGCCTCAAGATGCGCTTCTTTCTGTGCAAAATATCACCATGCGCTTTGGTGGTGTTATTGCCGTCAATGATTTGTCCATGCATATTCCCAAGGGCAGTATTGTGGGGCTTATCGGTCCCAACGGTGCAGGAAAAACCACCGCTTTCAACGTCATCAGTGGTTTTTACACTCCCCAAGAAGGGCATGTGCGCTTTCAACAAGAGGAAATCACTGGGCACTCACCGCACCTTGTGTGCAAGGCTGGTATGGCGCGTACTTTCCAAAATATCCGCCTCTCACAGCACCTCAGCGCCCTTGAAAATGTTATGGTCGGTTGTCATGTGCGCCGTAAAATGCCTTGGTGGATGGCGCCCTTAAGCTTGCCCATGTTCACCAAAGAAGAAGAACATATTCGTGAAAAGGCGTCTAAGCTCATTAATAAGCTTGATTTGACGCCCTATGCTCACGAAAAAGCCAATAGCTTGCCTTATGGTGCGCAAAGACGCCTTGAAATCGCGCGCGCCTTGGCCACCGAGCCGCGCTTTTTATTGCTTGACGAGCCAGCCGCTGGCATGAATCCTCAAGAAAGTATTGAGCTTATGCACTTTATTGGGCATATTCGCGACGAATTTGATCTGACTATTTTGCTTATTGAGCACGATATGAAAGTAGTTATGGGTGTATGCCAATATATTTGGGTGATGGAATACGGCAGTCTTATTGCTGAAGGTTTGCCCGACGAAATCCGTAATAATCCCGACGTCATAAAAGCCTATCTTGGCGATGACATCATCAGCCTTAAATAAGGGTAGTTATGTTACAGATAGAAAATTTAAAAGTGCGTTATGGCGGCATTGAAGCGGTGCAAGGTGTGGATTTAACCATTCCGCGCGGCAGTATTGTCACCCTTATCGGCGCCAACGGTGCAGGAAAAAGCAGTATCATCCGTTCCATTGCCGGTTTAAATAAAAATATCAGCGGCGATATCCGTTTTGCGCGTCATGAGAACACGCCGCACACCTCCTTAATAGGGCTTCCTCCCGAAGATATGGTGCGCCACGGTATTTCTCTGTCTCCTGAAGGGCGTCGTATTTTACCGCATCTCACCGTTGAAGAAAATCTTCAGCTCGGTGCGTACAGTCGCTCAGACAAACAAGGTATTTTAGACGATATTGCATGGGTGTACAGTCTTTTCCCTCGTCTCCAAGAACGCTCTTGGCAAAAAGGCGGCACTCTTTCTGGTGGAGAACAGCAAATGTTGGCAGTGGGTCGCGCTCTTATGAGCCGTCCCGATTTACTTATGCTTGATGAGCCTTCCCTCGGTCTTGCGCCGCTTTTGGTAAAAGAAATTTTTAATATTATCTTACGCATCAATGCCGACGGTAAAACAGTTTTGCTCGTAGAACAGAACGCTTTTGCCGCCTTATCCATTGCCCACCATGCCTATATTTTAGAGGTAGGGCGTATTGTATTGCAAGGCACAGGGCAGGAGCTTTTGACTGACCCTAAAGTTAAGGAAGCGTATCTCGGTGGCTAGCTTGCCAAATATTATAGAGTGAGTATTTTTCTTGTGGGGGGAAGGGCTGACCCGAAGGGCGCGAAGCGTTCCCGTTAGCGAGTCTTCGAGCTTTACGGGAATCAAGAGCAAGGTTCTCCCCCACACCCCCTCTCAAAAACTTTTTACGGCGACAAAATATATTTTTAAACAAAAATATATTGCGCATGAAAATTGATTTTTACTACTCCAAGTCATAAACGAGTTTTGTGAGGGCTAGGGAACTTTTCATCCTTAGCCTTTACTTTTTCTCAAGAGGGAAAGTAAAGGAAAATATTATTCACACCTATAACCAAAGGAAATAGCATGAAAAGAGTATGCTTAAAAGCTTTATGCCTCGCTTTATGCCTTTGTTTTACGCCCATTATAGCGCAAGCAGAAAATACAGAAGCATTAAGTCCTCAAGTGGCGGCCATTTTGAAAAAGGACACTCCGCATTACATCGTCCTTGATATTCGCACCCCCAAAGAATTTGCTGAAGGGCATATTAAAGACGCTGTCCTCGTGGACTTTTTAGCTCCTAACTTTGATGAGCGTATCAATAAGCTAGATAAAGACGTGCGCTACATTCTCCATTGCCGCACAGGCGCGCGCAGTACCCGAGCCATGGCTGTTATGGAAGAACTGGGCTTTAAAAATGTCGTGCACATGACAGACGGCATTGTAGGATGGCATAAAAACGGTTTACCCGTAGAGAAATAACAAGTAAGGGCAGTCCATAATGGCTGCCCTTTTTCATGGTAAGCTATTTTTTTGCTAACACTAAGGACAAATACGGCGGCACGCTAGGCGCTTCCTGTAGAGGAACAATATTTTCCTCTTCTTGTCCCACATAGGAAGCGAGCAGGGATTTTTCTGCACAACCAGCGCTGTGTAAAGCGTCCTGTATGGCGGAAAAGTTTTTATAAGCTTTTAAAATCACCGCATTGTCTGCATAGTTTAGCCCTTGTTGCAAAGCATCAGTGCCATTGATTCCAGGTAAAATAAGCAGGTTTTCGTGGGCTTCGCATAAAATCGTTTCGGTACGCGCCGCCGCCGCCTGAAAGGAGGTAATGCCTGGAATAATCTCCACAGGAAAATCTTCCCCTTGTCCGTCTTCTTCTTGTAAAGCGCGTAAGGTTTTCAGCAAGTAGCCAAAAGTGCTATAAATAAGCGGGTCACCCAAGGTGATAAATGCCGCCAATTTTCCGCTGCGCAAAATGGCTTGAGTTTTTTGTGCGGCTGTTTTCCACGCGGCATGCAATACGGCTGTATCGCGCGTCATGGGAAATTCTAAGCGTTCAATAACAGTTTCCTGCCTAAGGTGCGGCATGGCAATATTCAAAGCTGTGGAATAGTCATTACGCGGAGAAGCCGCCGCCAGCACCACATCAACACTTTGTAATATACGCACTGCTTGCACAGTAATCATTTCCGAAGCGCCAGGCCCTACGCCTACGCCGTATAAAGTTCCTATCACGTTTAATTCCTTTGCAAGTCATTATTTACTGCGGGAAGAGCAAAATCAAAATTCACTGTCGGATGTAGCCAATACGCCAATTTTTCCGCCGCGTCTATGGCTCGAGGGCCGGGTCTGGCGAATGACAGCTCATCCACGTACAAAACCTTGCCGTCCTTTACCGCCCGTAATGTGGAAAAATGGCGCCGCTCATCTAAAGGCTTAGGGTCACGATTCATAGGGCCTTTTTGCACTATGTACACTTCAGGGTCATAGCGCAACAAAGCTTCTTCATTCATACGCAGCACACGCTCAGGACTTAAAACCACATTACGCCCACCAGCAACAGCAATAATATCTGTAACAATGGACTCACCACCAGCCGCCAATAAATTGGGATAGCGCACTTCATAAAACACCGACTTTCTTCTCTCATCCATAAGTATGGTGCGCAAAAAACCAATGCGAGACGTGTATGATTTGACTAATTTCTGCGCCTTTTCCCGAGAATCCGTAAGAACTCCAAGGCGCAATAACACAGAATTTATATCTTCAAAATTCTCTAAATGAAAAAGCAATACGGGCACACCAAGCTTACGCAAACCAAGCCCCAAAGCACGGGCTTCTTTACGCCCCAAAAATTGCAATACCACATGAGGCTTTAACGCAACAATAAGTTCGGGATTGGGACGCATATGCGTACCCACAGCAGGCAAGTGCCGCAGTCCTTCTATATTTGCGTCGGCAGAAGTGCGACCGATAAGCGTATCCCCCTTATCCAGCGCCAGCACAAGCTCACTTAAAGCTCCATACAAAGCAAGAACTCGTGTGGCAGGGGCTTCTAATATGAGCTCATACCCTGTATCATCCACCACACGAACCTTGTTAGGCACTGTTGCGGCTCCACTCCACGAAGGCAAACATAAAAGCAAAGCACAACAAAACACACACCACTTTTTCATTCTATATATCATAACAAGACCTCAATATATTATTCCTACTACCTATCAGGACATACCTGCGGCACACCTAAAGTAGGATGCCTAAACACATGCAAGCGCGTTCCGTACAAGGCGCGTACATGCTCCTCTGTTAAGACATCTTCAACAGCACCGTCAAAAAGCACGCGTCCCGTATGTATACCCAACAAACGCGTAGCGTATAAGGCGGCTAAATTTATATCATGCATAACACTGATAATGAGCGCCCCTGCCTGACGTTTCTTTTCTAATAAACGAAAAACATCTTGCATACGCGCCACATCCAAAGCCGCCGAAGGCTCATCCAATAAGAGAATGGGGCTTTGTTGCGCAAAAGCTCGCGCTAACAGCACTCTCTGCAGTTCACCGCCAGAAAGCTCTTCTAGAAAACGCTGGGCAAAATGTACAATATCTGTCTCTTGCATAACTTGCTCTGCCACAACGTAATCCTCAGCACTGTACATACCAAGCCACGAAGTATAAGGGTAACGCCCCAACAAGACCATATCTTGCACAGTCATGTGCGGCACAGTGTCAAGCTTTTGCGGCACCACAGCCACAAGCTTTGCCCGCGCCCGTGAAGAAATACTTTGCACATCTTGCCCACAAAGGGAAATTTTACCAGAATAACAGGGCAAAATACCGCTCAAAGCACGTAATAAGGTGGTCTTTCCGCTACCGTTAGGGCCTAAAATGGCTACAAATTCCCCAGAAGAGGCACTGAAAGAGCAATCCTGTACTATGGAAACGCGCTCGTAACCGACAAAAACATGAGAGCAATATATTTGAGCTTGCACCACCCTTACCTGCCCCCTCTTTTATGCCGAACAAGTACAGCAAAAAAAGGCCCACCAAGCAAGGACATGACCACGCCCACAGGCAACTCTTGCCCGTCAGAAAGTAAAGAACGCGCCACCACATCGGCCCAAAGCAGGAGCAAGCCGCCGCCAAACCACGCACCTATAAGAAGCTTGGCATGCCCAGCGCCCAAAAAGAAACGTAAGATATGCGGTACTACCAAGCCCACAAAAGCGATAATGCCTGCCACAGCTACGCACCCTGCCGCCATAAGCGAAGCGCCCAACAAGACGCAAAAACGCACCCTTTGTACAGGCACACCCAAGTATAAGGCCTCGCGCTGTCCCAAAGCAAGGGCGTCTAAATCACGCCAATGCAAGGCAATAAGCACCAAGCCCACAGCAAAAGAGCCTAGCAATAAAGGCACAGCGTCCCATGTGCGCCCTTGAAAAGAACCCATTATCCAAAACACAATACTGGTGACGGACTCTTCGTGCAGGGCTTTTATAAGCGCCACCAAAGCCCCTAAAAACGTTGCTACAGCAATGCCAGCAAGAATAATACTCTCGCGCTGTTGCCCATTAAAGCCCAAACCTTTTTGCCCTCCGCCAAGAAGCAAGGTCAAAAATAATGCGACAAGCGCCCCCATAAAGGCAAACATCGTCACAAGACTGCCTGAGCTGTATATACTTTGCCAAAAGCTCGCCATGCCTATGGCGCTTAAAAATGCGCTGATGGGAAGCCATAAGGTCAACGCCACACTGGCACCACACGCCGCTCCCGCTGAAATTCCTAAGGTGAAGGGATCCGCTAAGGCGTTGCGTAAAACCCCCTGCAGGGCAACTCCTGCCACAGCCAAACCACCACCGCATAAAAGCGAAAGTATCACACGGGCAAGGCGAATATCGCCCACCACCAGCACCACAGTAGGGTCTAAGTGATCTGCAGAAACAAGACCAAGCTTTGCGCCGAGCACCTGCCACACTTGCATAACAGTCAAATCCATAGGCCCTGGAATACATGCCAAAGCTATGGAAAAAAACCATACTAGCATAAGCCCCACAAGATACAGCACAGGCATATGCGGTGCAAAAAAACTTTTTTTAGACATGGCTCCTCATGGTTATATGCTGGCAAAAGGCGCTTTTTTTGAACGCGTTTACAAAGATAAACCTCGTTATATACTCTGTCAAAATAATTACCACAGCTTTTCTAAAGAAGAAGAAAAAATACCAAAATGTAATAAATCTATCATCCTCATTTTTTTAAAAATGCTTTCTTGACAAAGTGGCGTAGCTAGTTAAAAATTTCTCTTTCAAAAATTCTTTTTACGAGGTTTATCATGGCTAACGTACGTTCTACTTACACAGATTCTTGTAATTTCTTTGGCAAAAGCAGCCCTGAAGAGCTTGCCGCCACTTACGGCACGCCAGTATATGTATATAATGAGAATATCTTGCGCACACGTTGCCAAGAACTCAACGCCCTTTCTACCCATGAGGGCTTTCGCGTCAACTATTCCGCCAAGGCCAATACCAACCTT
>CAYJFR010000087.1:0-8827 GCA_964369335.1 uncultured Desulfovibrionaceae bacterium
TCGATGACGATGACGACCGTTATGACCGTGACGATGATGATGACGATGATGACGATCGTTATGACCGTGACGACGATGATGATGACGATGACGACGATGATTAATATATGGACAAGCAATTATAAAGGGGAGAATCTTCATGGATAATTCTAATGCAACAGCAAAAACTTCATTTCCAGTACATGAAAGTGAGTTGGCTGTAGCTTCCAAGCAAAGTATCGAAGAAGTGGCTAAAAGCATTAAGCTTGACGACCCGTCTTTAGACGTGACCTATGGTACAAAAACCATGCAAGATATTTCGCGTTTTTCTGACAATCTCTTGTCGCGCGTCAAAGCAAAAGACGCTGGAGAAATTGGCGAAACGCTGACAGCTTTGGTCTTGAGTGTGAAAGATATTGATATTGGCGAGGTGGGCAAAGAACCGGGATTTTTAGAAAAACTTCCTATTATTGGTTCTTTCTTTAATGCGGCAGAAAAAACCGTTGCAAAGTTTCAAACCCTTTCTGACCAAGTGGCTGCTATCAGTCAAAAACTTGATGGGTCTATGATTGGTCTTTTGCATGACATTGAAATTCTTGAGCAACTGTATGTTCACAATGAAACTTTTCATAAAGAGCTTTCCACATATATTGAGGCGGGAAGAATCAAGCTTGAAGAGGCAAAAACTGTAGACCTTCCTAAATTGCAGGCAGAAGCTACTGCTTCTGGTGACGCTTTGGACGCGCAAAAAGTACGGGATTTTTCTGAGCAAATTAACCGCTTTGAACGTCGTTTGCATGACCTTGAAATTTCGCGCACTATCACCATACAAACGGCGCCGCAAATCCGTTTGATTCAGTCTAACAACCGCGCCCTAGCACAAAAGATTCAAACATCTATTTTAACGACTATTCCCATTTGGAAAAACCAAATGGTGTTAGCACTTTCCTTACAAAGTCAGCGCGGTGCCGCCGCCTTACAAAAAGAAGTGGCAGATACGACTAACGAGCTTTTACGCAAAAATGCTGATATGTTGCAACAAACAGCCATTACCACCACACGCGAAGTGGAGCGTTCCATTGTGGATATAGATACATTGCGCGAGGTGCACGGCAAGCTTATTTCTACCATTGATGAAACATTGCGCATTTCTCAAGAAGGACGTCAAAAACGCATTGAGGTAGAGAGAGAGCTGGCTAATATGGAAGGACAGCTTAAAGAAAGCCTTATGGCTTTAGCTACACGTAAAGCACAACAAAGCATAGAAAACGCTTCTAACTAGTTAAGATATTATTATAAAAAAAGGCATGGCTTACTTCGTTGCGATGAAGCAGTCCATGCCTTTTTTTAAGAGATATATCTTCTACAAAAAAATTACCTATTGCCCACAGTCAGCCAATAGTGCAAAGAATTGTATAATGTTTCTGGTACAATGGGCTTGGTAATATGGTCATTCATACCATGAGACAGGCTGATTTCTTTATCTCCTGTCATGGCATGGGCAGACATAGCAATGATGGGAATTGTTTGAAATTGTTCTAATTCACGGATTTTCTTGCTGGCTGTGAGCCCGTCCATAATGGGCATTTGAATATCCATAAGCACAAGGTCATAGGGCTTTTTGTGCAGCATATCTAAGGCTTCTTGCCCATTGTTGGCAGTTTCCACTGTATAGCCTACACTTCTGAGCAATTCTTCGGCAATAAGCTGATTGATTTCATTGTCTTCCACAAGTAGTAAATGCCCCACACCCTTGGTAGAGTCTTGCTCTGCGTCAGCGCCACTTTCTAAAGCAACATCAGCGGCGTTTTGTTCCGTGCAGACGCCAAAGGTGGCTGTAAAGTAAAATGTGGTTCCTCGCCCTTCTTCACTTTCCACCCACATATCCCCGTGCATCATTTGCGCAAGGTTACGAGAAATGGCAAGCCCTAAGCCAGTGCCGCCGTATTTACGTGTCACTGATGTATCAGCTTGTGAGAAGGCAGAGAAAAGCCTTTGTGTTTGCTCTGGGCTTAAACCTATGCCTGTGTCTGAACAGGAGAAGAGCATTTTTAAGCCGTTTTCATCGTGATGTTCTTCTTGGGCTGACAAGTGAATAGCTCCCTCAGAAGTAAACTTGATGGCATTGCTTGTGAGGTTAAAAAGAATTTGCTTTAAGCGTAAGGGGTCACCCAAGAGAGTTTTTGTGCCATGCACGTCCATATCAAGATGGAAGTTCAGCCCTTTTTCCTTACTAGATACAGCAAATAAGTCGTATACTTCTTTGAATATCTGATCGAGTGTAAAGGGTGTTGCTTCAATTTCTAACTTGCCCGCTTCAATTTTGGAGAAATCAAGAATATCATTGATAATACGTAATAGATTATTGGCAGAAAACAAGGTTTTTTTGACGTAATTTTTTTGGTCAGCTTGTAAAGGCGTGGCGTTGAGCAAATGCAACAAACCCAAGATGCCATTCATGGGTGTGCGTATTTCGTGGCTCATATTTGCCAAAAATTCACTCTTGGCCTTGGCGCTTTGTTCAGCAATATTTTTTGCTTCATGAATGCCGTGCAACATAGCTTTAAGCTCACGCAGATCGCGCACATAGCTGATGGCGCCGAATTTTCCTTGATGCATGATGCGTACAATGGTCACTTCCACAGGGAGAGGCTCTTGTGTTTGTGGCATGACACACATAAATTCAAAACGCTCATAACCTGATTCTAAGGCTTGCTGAAGCCATGTGCCCACCACTTCTATAGACGGGCGTCCGTCGGGCTGAAAATCAGGTAAAACAGCGGCAAATTGCGCTCTGTATTCTTCTTTGGAGGTAAAGCCGTACAGCTTTGCTACTTCTAAGTTGCAGTCTACGAGCTCTAAGTCACTGTTCCAGAAATTAGCGCCCATAGGGAAGGAATCAAGCATAAGCTGACTACGAAGCTCGGCTTCTCGAGCTTTTTCTTGACTTGCTTTAAGCTCGCGCAAATCACGCAGATACGCTACAGCAATGGTTTCACCGCGGAAACGAGATTTTACCAAGGTCACTTCTACAGGTATGAGAGTTCCATGCCTGTCTTGGTGCAACCATTCAAAGGTTGTGTAATCTTCTTTAAAAGCTCGCGAGATAACTTCTACAACTTTTTGCTCTGAACGTTGGCCGTCTGGCTGAAATTCGGGAGAAAGAGATTTGTAGTTTTGAATAACTTCTTCTTCTCTATACATACCAAAAAGCGCGATGGCCTCTGTATTACAGTTGAAAAGCTCGAACTTTGTGTTCCAAAAGGTCACAGCCAAGGGCATGGTGTTCAGAATAATATCACTGCGCTCTTCTGCTTCCACAGCCAAGCGTTGACTTTTTTTCAAAGCTCGAAGGTCTTCGGTATAACCAAGAACAATGTTTTCGCTTTGGTATTTTTTACGAATAAAGGTTATTTTGGAGGGAATGGGAGTACCGTCAAGCTTTTGGTGCATCCATTCAAATTGTGAAAAGCCTGTTTCAAAGGCTTTTTTCACTTGGTCGTATATGGCAGAAATGGACAATTCGCCGTCAGGTTGAAATTCAGGAGAAAGGTCATAAAATTTCTCCAAGTATTCCTGTGTATTTTCAAGACCAAAGAGCTTTACGGCCGCTTGGTTGGAAGCTATATTTTTGTAATTTTCATTCCAAAAACTTGCCACTAACGGCATGGTATCAAACATAATTTGTACGCGCTCTGTGGCTGCATGCGCTTCTTGTTGACTGGCAATAAGCTCGCGTAAGTCTTGCGCAAACTCTACAATGACGTCACCTTCTGCAAACTGTATACGCTTGAGCGTGATAAATAAAGGCAGCTCATTGCCTTCACTGTCAATATACGTCCAATAAAGCTGATGTGTGCCTGTTTCAAACGCTATGCGCAAAGCCTCTTTTGATGCTGTTTCAAAAGGCTCTCCGTTAGGCTGAACGGCCATATTATAGACAGGTTGATTGTTGTAAAGCTCGTCTACGGAATCAATTTTGAGTAATTGCAGCATGACGTTATTGCAGTCTATTAAGCTGAAATTCTTATTCCAATAACTGACCCCCACGGGCATGTTGTCTATGATGGCTTTGGCGCGTTTATCAGCAGCGTATTTTTCTTCTAGGCTGGCGAAAATAGCGTGTGCGTCTGTAATGTGCGTAATGACAACTCGCTGCCCTTCATATTCTGCACGCGTAAGAGCGTATTCTACAAGTTTTTCACTGCCATCGTGCATACGATGTGTCCATAAAAATTGTGCGTATCCTGTACGTATGACTTGTTGAAAAAGCTCTTTACGTTTTTTTAGGGAATCACTGCCGTCAGGTTGTTTTTCCGGCATAAAGCGCAAATAGCTCTTTCTAAATTCATCTGTATCTTGACAGTCAAATATACGTAAGAGGCTTTCAGAGGCGTATAAAAGTTCACCCTGTTCTGTCCAGCAAGCAAAAGACAACTGCATGCTTTGAAACATAGTATGAATAAAATCTTGTGATATGGGAGAAGCTTTTGCAATCATAGGAACGCTCGTATAGGTTATGTGGAAAGATTTATATGTTTTTTCTTACATGGTCTTGTACTTTTAAAAGGCAATTTTTGCAAGAACTGAATAGGGTGTATACGTGGATTTTTATATGCAAGCTTTTGAACTAAAAGGAGTTTGACACAAAAGCTAGCCTTTGTATATGTGCTTTTGAGACAAAAAAAAGGGGAAACGTTGCCGTTTCCCCTAAAACCTGATTGAACCTTAACAGCTCAACGTGGCTTTATCATGTTGAGAATTAGTCCCAAATAACCATGATGTCAGCACGACGGTTGAGTTGTAAAGTTGGGTAGTATTGGTTTTCACCAAAGCCCTTCAAGATGATGATGTCAGGATTGCAACCCTTGCTTACAAGATAAGCTTTAACAGCTTTTGCACGGTTGTCAGAAAGAGTCTTGTTGTAAGGAATGTTACCACGAACGTCAGCAAAACCTTCTACGAAGATTTTGAGCTCAGGACGAGTCTTGAGGATAGCAGCCATACGATCAAGACGAGCAGCAGCAGCTTTGTTGATGTTGTACTTAGCAGTTGCAAAGTAAACAGAACGTAAGCTTTCTACGCTGTCAGAAGGAAGGGTAGGAATGTAGAAAGCTTTGCTTACGAAAGCTTTGGCATCTTCAGGGGTGTTGATGATGTCACGGCCGTCTACGAGCAAAGAGTTGCTCTTAAGAGCAGCAAGTTGTTGTAATACAGCGTAACCCTTAGCTGTGTCAGCTACGGATACGAAGTGCATTACTGTGCCAGGATAGGCAGCATACAAAGCTTGCAAAGATTGCACAGCCATAGGTCCAAGGTTTTCATGACCGTCAGACACAAGTACCATGGCAGTGTTGCCAGGAAGTTGGGAAAGAACGTTAGAAACACCAGAGAAGCTGTTGCCAAGTGGGGTCAAACGACCGTAGATCTTGCCACCGTTAGCAATAGCGTTGATTTGAGCTGGATAAGCAGCGCGATCCCATGCACCAGGAGCAACAGCAACGGCGTTAGGATTCAAAAGAGCAAGAGCGCCTTGGTAACCCAAAAGAGGGGTCTTAGCGTTCAAGCGAACAAGCACTTGTTTAGCCATTTCAATTTTTTCTACGCCTGTAGCTTTGTGCTTCATGTACATAGAACCAGATTGGTCAACCAACATAAGGATACCGTCGGTAACTTTTTGGTGGATGCCAACACCTTGGTAAGCCTGTGCAGATACTGACATAAGCAACATAACTGCAACAGCAACAATAGTTGAACGAATGTGTTTCATAGAGAACTCCTTTACTGAAACATAAGTTGTAACGTTAAAAAAACCCACAGCAAGAATCTACTATATCTTCAGGTTGAAGTACAGAACAAATGAGAAGAAAATAAAATTTTTTTTACGAAAACCTTAGCAAAAAACTCTAGTATAATCCTGTGCTTTTGGAGGTATGTTTTTATACATTGTGTTTTTTTAATGCTTTATGAATGGTTTCATTTTAAATTGAAAAGAGTGAGTGTTACTTTTTATTTTCTAGACTTTTTCTATAAAAAAACAGCGAGCCGCGGACTTTGCAAGCGCCTCTTGTTGTGAGAGGGTTTGCTTGCGTCTGGAAAACGCTTTGCATAATTTTTTAAAAAAGTGACAACCTTCATGAGTACACACTTAAAGGTATTTCATGTATTTTTTATAAAAAATACAGAACATGAATCGTGAAAAAAAACTACATATACAAATGGTTATCTGTGTTTGCTTTTTTTTGTTTTTTCTTAAGGAGCAAAACAGTATTTACTTTTCATCACAAGATTCAGATTCCTATGAAATTTTTTGCTCAGAGAAGCGCACATGCTTTTTGGGAAATCAGAAATCATTTTTTTTCCGTAAAAAAAATTGTATTTCTGGAATAAGCTTTTCTACTAACTCCATGGAAAGGCGTTGTACAAGATGTATTTCTTCACGCGTTATAGAGGGAACATGAATACCGCACAGACAAACAATTGTAACATTAAAAACGCTGTGTAAGCGCTGTGTTATCTGCTGTGCTAACTGCTCTTCTTTATGCTTGGGCAAAGAGTGTGTGAAAGTTTCTTGTGAAGACGTGATACTCATGGCGCCTATATGCGGCTTTTGTCCTCCGTCAAGAAGTACACACATATCTTGCCCCATAAAAAGAGCGCGCAAACGTAAGTGTACGCGTGCTTCCTGAATAACAAGTTCGACCATATAAATCCTCTTGTTTCACCCTAAAACCACACAGAACATCTCAGTATTTTTGCGCGTATAACATATATATAGGTTGCATTGAGCTATAGGCAAGAGGGTGAATAAAATTATTTATGTACTGTGTGAATAGCGTGCTGTGAAAGCGCAGAGTATAAAATGGAAATACGCGCAAAAGAAGAGGGCGCATAATGAATAATCTGCTGACACTTGGCGAGCAAAAGCATTTCTACCACAGCGTCAAAGCCTTTTTCTACATTGCTGATACCCGGTACATAATTATGTAGGGGGACATTTACCCCTTGAAAAAGCTTGTTGCGTGTAACGCAATGAGGATAGATACGCCGTACCATTTTTTCTACAAGCTCATTGTCGGTACATAAAAAAAGCCCTTGGCTTTCTGTATATACCTGATGAAGTTTTTCTAGCATACGCGGTAAAGGGCTTTTCAAATCGCTGTGCCGAATATGTATACCTACAGGCGGCGTGGTAAAATGCGCGTGGTAAAAAAGCTCAACTTCTTGCTGTACGGCTTGGGTGGGGTGTATGTGATTTCTGAGCACGGCGCAAGGAATGTCATCTATTTCTATGGGGGCATATTGCGGTAAATGGGCTTTCAATTGCGGCGCAAGAGCTTGTACAGCGCTCAAATCCCACCCCCAATAGACGAGAATGTCCGCTTCTTGTGCATGTTTGTTAATGGCATCAGCATGACATATGTCAAAATGGGATTGCTTGCGCCCCTCTATACTCATATGCTCATCGCCAGCAAAGAGATATTCCACCGCTATGGCATCGCTCAAATGCTTTTGCCAAAAAGAGGGCGCTAAGCTGGCGCCAGCATTAAAAGCGTCTTCCACTTCTTGACAAGAAGCTGTGGGTAAATCTTTAAGGGTGAACCATAAAGGGAACACATTGCTGAAATCGTCGGAGTAAAGCCCGTCGCGCCAGTCAACACACAAAGTACGTCCCGTGAGTAAACAATAGGCAATGCCGCCTAGTATGGCTTGAAGGCGGTTAGAAAGCCCACCAGAGGCGCGCACTACTAAATATCTTTTATGCATGTTTTTTTGCTCGTTCTGCTAAGAGGTGAAGGTAAACAACAAAATCTTTAACCGCATCTTCATCTTTTTGCAAACGGCATTGGATATAGGCGGCTGTGTAGGTATGAAAATTCATATACTGCCCATACACGGGGTATAGTCGTTCAGCATTGGCAAAAGGCAAGCCATACAATTCACCCACATGCGGATGAATGGGTTGAATAAATTCTTCTTTGTGGTTTATCAAAGTGTCTTGCACTTCTTGTGGAATGCTTCCCATATGCAAAAGTTGTAAAACATGTTCCGCCACATATAAAGAAAGTTTGGGGGCAGGGTGATTGACTGTATAAAAGAGCTGCTCTTGGCGCCAATGTTTATCAATAAAATCCAAAGTTTTAATGGCAACATGCTCTTCTTTAGCCTTTTCTTTGAATAAAGACAGCTGGCGCAAGGCTTCTAAATTGTATTTTGCTACAAGATTGCCCTTCATATATATGTGTAGAATTTCCGCCGCATGTAATCCGCGTTGACACAAATCTTCTAGGAGCATGTCCCCATATGCCATAAAGGTCTCATTGGTCCATAGCGGCCAATAGCCGTTGAAGAACATATTGGGAATATGTATCTTTTGTGCCTGCGCAGGAAGTTTTTGTAAAAGCTGTTCTGTGGCAAGCTCTCCCCATTGCTCTCCAAGGTGCTGGTATAAAAAGAGCTGACAGTGCTGTAGGGCTGATTCGTCAACGTGTTCCTGTAAATAATTTGTGTATTTTATAATAGTATATTCTTGGGCAAAGCGTGGCGTGGCTTCCAAAAGATACTTTAAGGTGTCGCCTTGGCAGTTGGCGTGGATAATACAAAGTTTTTGAGACATGCAGCCCTCGTTATGGGGAAAAGTTTTCCGTTAAAAAGATGTGTGATATGTTAAGCACAGACTATGCCATGTGGTTTAATACTATTTTTGATGACCATAGCGCTACATAAAATGAAAAAATATCTATTAATAAATCAATAAGGTGTAAACAAATTGTTACAAAGTGGAATTTTTCTCTTGACCTTGGTGTGCTTTTAGCCCATATTGCGCTTCCGCCGTCGGCAACGGGGG
>CAYJFR010000088.1:0-8819 GCA_964369335.1 uncultured Desulfovibrionaceae bacterium
GGGGTCGTTTTGTATAACACTTTCCACAGAAGGCATGACAGTAGTCACAGAGCCTTCATCTTGTATGTATAAGCGCGGATTGGTGGTTCCTGCTAAGATAAAGGCGCCAAGGGCTATGCCCCAAAGTGGGAAAGCGGGAAGCGCCGCCACAGGGAAAAAGGACAGACCTAAAGGATCTAAGCCCACTAAGGCTATACCCACACCCAAGGGAGGTAGGAGGCAAGCTATAAGGAAACGTCTTGCACCCACAAGCCCGCTCATCCACGCTGCTATGGTGGTTGGTACAAAGAGAAGCGTGAGTACTGGCCAAAGCTCTAAGTAGCGAATACTCCAAACAAATCCAGGCACTAAAGGTAATAAAGCCACCACAGCGCCCACTAAGGTCAGCCCTACATATTGTAAATCAATGGCGCGTGAGTTGACTGGTGTGCTCATTATATGGCGCCCTACATGTGGCAGTAAGATAAGCGCTACCCCCGGAGCCAGTACCGCTAAGAGGTTTTCCATGGGTACATAGGACATGGAAGTCATGGGCAAGCCGTTGAGGGTGTAAAAAAGCGCCACAGCAGTGTATAAACCTACCCAAAAACGCCATTGACCGCGTTCAGTCAAGCCGCGCATAAGGCAGAGTAAAACCACCATACCCAAAGCCACCGACGCGGCAGGATAGGCTAAAAGCTCTAAGGAGGTGGCGGCATTGTGCGGTGTGCGAATGAAAGGGGCAAACCAAATGCTAGGCACAGCTTCTAGGCGTACATAGGCGGTGATAGCTGTTTTTTCTGCCTCAGGCATAAGAAAAATGGCGCGCTTGCTGGGGCTGATTTGTTGCCACTCTTTTTCCTTTTTTAAGGGATTCACAAAGGGCACATAAAGGCGGGGCTTTTGTGCCATACTTGCGCCCATATCCAGCAAGAGAGCTTCGCTTTCTGTATCATCACTGCGCGCACTGAGCGTGAAGCGTAACCAGAGAGCGCCCGTTTCGCTTTGACTTTCGCCAAGGTGGAACGGTGAAAACTTTCTTTGAATATCAATAGATTGCACATCTTCTATGGTCAGTTTGCCTGTGGTATCCACAAAGGCTTCAAGATAAGGTGCCAGAACAAGGCTTTCTTCGTTAAGCTGTGCTGGAATATTGGTTACTGCGGCATGGGCGTAAGACTGTATTCCCATACACAGCATTGCTTGTAACGCCATAGAAAAAATACATAAAGATACAGTGAGAACAACGGACTTTTTAACATCTGTATAAAATCTAGTGAGTTTTTCTATCATTTCCCCTCCAACTACAGACACTGATTATAAAATGCGCTAAAGTCGTCCTCAAGCATATATGAAGACGACTTTATGTAAAACCTAAAATGTAGACTATAAGGCGTATTACAACTGTTGCAACATATCCTTAACTTTTTGCCCATTGGGCATTTTAGCTTCAGGGTTCACGCGCAAAAGCTCTTGCCATGTTTTTTTCGCTTCGTCTTTACGATTTAAGTCATAGTACAGCACTATACCTGCATTGAAAAGAGAGTTCTCATGACGCGGATTTATCTTATTGGCTTGACGATAGGAAGCTAAAGCCAAGTCAAATTGTTTCATACTCCGATACATGGTGCCTCTGTCTGTCAATACATTAGCATTATTGGGGCTGATTTCCAAAGCCTTTGTGTATGCCATAACGGATTTTTCTGGCATTCTGGCGTCGAAATAGAGATTTCCTAAATGAATCCAACCATCAGCGTTGGTAGGGTCTTTTACAACAGCCGCTTCTGCGTCAGCAATATGCGCTGTGTCAGCGGCAGGCGCCGCGCCGCCTGAATTTGCTTGCCCTGCGGCAGGCGCGTCCATAAGTGTAGGAATAAGCGTTCCCATATACAGACCAAAAAGCAATGCCACCACCACAGAAACATAGAGGGTACTGCGACGCACCATGCTTGGAGCTTCGCTTCGTGATGATTGAGAGTAGTTATTTCTTTTCTGAGTCATATTGTTCTCACTTTTTTAGGGCTTAGGCGTGGAATCTTGGCGTACTTTTTCTGATTCCATTTCAATGGCTGTGCGCAAGTCAGGGCCTAAATCTTTCATTTCAAGGGCTTTGGCAAAATGGTCAAGAGCGCGGGCTTTGTCTTCCAAATAATAGGCATACAAAACACCTAAGCTATAGCGTGCCGAGGGGTCATTGTTTATGGAAACAACCTTTTCTAAAGAGGCGGCGGCTTCAGCATGCTTTTCCTTGCTGTGTAAGGCTATACCTAATAAGTAATGGGGCTGTGCTTTGGAATCATCAAGAGTCAGAGCGCGGCGTAAGAAAGATTCTGCTGCGTCCCACTGCTCTGTTTGCAATAAAAGGTCTGCTGTATGTACGAGCAAGTCAAAGTCGTTAGGATTTTCTTTGAGCTCTTCCATATGCTTACCGATTTCTTGCATAATAGTAGCGGCGGCATTGTTTTCCACAAGCTCACCGACGTTGGGGTCAGCGCCTTGCACAATTAAAGGGTCTCCCTGCAAACGTTGCACAAGAGAGACAGCAAGCATACTGACTAAACTAAAAACCATAAGACCTAAAATAATTTTACGCGAAGGAGCAAGATTAAACATTTTCCACATCCTCCATACGTTCTTTAAGGTCTAAGCGTTTTTTTAAAGCGCTTTGTCCTTGAGCTAAAAAAGCTATATAGGCACCAATGCCGAGCCAAACAGCCACGTTTGCCCCCATGAGCCATGTTATATTATCCATTATATTCTCCTAAGATTGTGAAGAAAACTCTTCTCTTTGTGCCATAAAGAGTTCTTCTAGTTGGGCTTGCTGCTCTAATTGTCTTTTACGGAAAAGCACTAAAGCTGCCCACACTAAACCAAAAGTTGCAAGGCACACAAAAAGGGTCACTTTCATGGCTTCATCCAATCCGCCGCTTTTGGAAGCAAAAACAGCAGGATGAATAGAACGCCACAGACGCGCCGATAAAAAGACTAAGGGCACATCTACAAAAGCCACGATACCCACAACAGCGCGAATATTTGCATTACGCGCCTTGGGCATATCAAGCCCACGCAGTACTAAATAACCCATATACACAAACCACATAATAAGCGATGTGGTAAGGCGTGGGTCCCATGTCCACCAAACGCCCCACGAATGGCGCGCCCAGATGGAACCTGTCATAATAGCCAAACCCGCACACAAAACGCCCACTTCGGCACTGGCTTTTGCCAGCTCATCCCACCGAGGAGAACGCGTGCGCAAATAGGCTATGGAAGCTATAAACACCACAAAAAAACTCACAAAGCTCCACCAAGCCAAGGGCAAATGGATATAAAATACCTTTTGCACCAAACCCATATGGACTTCAATGGGAGCGTACACAAAAATAAACCATTGGCTTACAGCCATGGCCACAGCGCCAAGCACTGCTAAAAGGGGTAAAAGGGGCATTTAATCCTCCCCCGCATAAATATAAGTGAAAAGTATCAGCCCTGCGCTTAAAAAAAGCGCGTCAAAGGCCATTGCTACACCAAGCCAGTTTTCTAAACCTTCAGGCACAGCTTCAGAAAATCCTGCCGCGCCTACACGTATACCTGCCAAGAGTAAGGGCACTAACAACGGAAAGAGAATAATACTAAGCAAAGACTCACGCGCCGCTTGCCCTTGAGATAAAGCGCCCAACAAAGAACCAGAAGCCGCCATGCCTATATCCACAAGGAGAATAGATAATAAAGCTTGTGGCCAGTATTCTGAGATGTTTTGTCCCAAGAATACAATGGACGCCGGCAAAAAGACTACTTGCGCCAATAAGAGTAAAGCAAGCCCTGTTATGCCCTTACTTATCCAAATAACGGACAAGGAATGAGGCATAAGCAATAAGCCTTGCCGTGCATTATTCACTTCTTCTATGCCGTACAGCATGTTGAAAACAAGCACTTGGCAAAAGGCAGAGGCAAGCCAAAAAATAGCCGCCGCACCTTGCGCAGACATAACACTGCCCACCTCTTGCGAAAGGCTAAAAACAAAAAGTAACAACAAGCCCAAGAGCAAAGCTTGAATAAGCCCATGCCCACGAGCCAGACGTAAATCCTTGCCTATAAGAGCCAGTAAAGCATTTAGCATACGACACTCTCAGCAGTATTTTTTTGCTCTACAACGCGCGCTTTTTCTATATGCAAAAGCGAGTCAGCCATTTGCCCATCAGTGGCAATGTCATGACTGATCCACACAATGGCGGCGCCATTTTTCTTGGCTGTCAAAACTTCATTACGCAACAATTGCGATGAGTGTACATCTAAACCTGTGCTTGGTTCGTCCAAAAGCCAGAGTTTAGGCTTGAGCAAAAGTAAGCGTGCCAAGTTCAGACGTTGCGCCATACCGCGTGAAAACACACCTGCTTTTTCTTCGGCAAAAGGAAAAAGCTCTACACGTCGTAAAACTGTGTCTATGGCCGTTGTGTCTCTTTCATCCTTGGGTAAATCGTAGATATTTGCCCAAAAAAGCAAATTTTCGCGAGCTGTCAAGGCTGGATACACAAAGGTTGAGTGTCCTAAATAGCCCAAGTGTTGTTCTTCTATATGCCAAAGCACCTCGCCTGCGGTAGGCTTTGCAAGACCTGCCATGATGCGCAATAAGGTAGATTTACCTGCACCATTGGCGCCCATAAGCACGGTGACGGTACTTGGCATAAGAGACAAGCTTACATTTTTTAAAATGCACCGCTGACCAAAAAACTTGGTCACTTTATGAAGTTCAAGTACCGCCGTCATGCTTTTTCCTTAACTTATGCAGCTTCTTTGTTTGGTGTTTCTTCGTCTACATCGGGAATACGCGTACGCATTTTACGACGTAAGCCCAAGATGGGGAACAGGCACATAAGCGTGCCGCCTATCCAAAGCCAGTTGACTAAGGGGTTAACGCTGACGCGTAAAGTAGCTTGTCCGTTCATATCACGACCAAGCAAGGAAGCATAAAACTCATTGCCAAGGCTGAAGACAGTACCTACTTCAGAGAATTTCATATTGCTGAAATTGTTATAAATACGCATTTGCGGCGTCAAAACACCTTGCAATACATTGTCTCCGTCGGTCACTTGCAAGCGAGCTTCCATAAAGTCGTAGGTTTTGGTGCGACCTTCAACAACATCCACAAGCCCCACAGTGTAAGAGCCCACAACGGCAGACTCGCCTTTGCTTAATACAAGATCTTTTTCCACTTTATACGGGCCAGAAAAAGCTACGCCGATAACAATCATAATAAGCCCCAAGTGTACGCCGTGGGCGGCAAGGGCATTGATTTGACTACGCACAGATTTTTCTGCCACAAGCATGGCTAAAGATACCAAAGCCGCTACAGATGCCGATGTGGCAATAAAGGCTGTGGCTTGGCGATAGTCTGTCATCCAAAGGGCTGTGGCTGTAATGACAAAGGATAATAATACTATCATTAATTTTTTGACATTACGTATGCCGCCATTCCAACCTAACCAAGGGCAAAAAGCAAAGATGGCTGTGATAAGCGCAAATAATGGCAAGCAGACTTTGTTGTAGAAAGTAGCGTCAAGACCTTGAGATTGTGCAGACCATAACTGACTGATAAGAGGCCATAAAGTACCTAAACAGATGACTATGGACAGCATAATAAGCACCCAAGCTGTCATAACAAGCATGCCTTCGCGACTGTCCAAGCCGACTAAAGTTTTGCGGCTGTTATAACCTACACAGGCCACAATGGCACACAATGCCGTACTGCTTATGATGAAGATAAGTAGGGGCATACCTACGCCGCCGTCACCAAAGGCGTGTACTGATTGTACCACACCACTACGCACAAGGTAGGTGGCAAAGAAGGCGGAAACGGTGGTTAAAGACATAAGAAACACGTTAACGCGACCAAGCTTACCACGACGCACTTGAATGATAGTGGTATGTAAGGCGGCTGTGCCTATGAGCCAAGGAATAATAGAAGCATTTTCTACGGGGTCCCATGCCCAGTAGCCGCCCCAGCCTAGTTCCATATATGCCCACCAAGCGCCAAGGATAATACCTGCCGTTAAGAAGAGCCATGCCCAAAGGGTAAAGGGGCGTGCCACCATAACCCAAGAGCCTTCTATTTCTTCGTTATCGGAAAGACATTGTGCCAGCGCCAAACAGCCGGGAATAACAAAACCGCCGTAGCCCCAGAATAACAAGGGTGGGTGGAAAATCATACCGGGGTTTTGTAAAAGAGGGTTTAAGCCTCTGCCGTCTGCTGGTGCGGGATTTTGTATGACAAAGGGATTGCTCCAGCCCGTGAGCAATAAAGCAAAAAATGCCATAATAGCTAAGAAGAACACCCAAAACCAGAGGCGTGTTTCTTCGGTGAGTTTGTTATAGGAGGGAGTGAAAGAAAAAGCCGTTCCCGCCACAGCTACCGACAAAGCCCAAAAGAGCAAAGAGCCAGGCTGACCAGCCCAAAAAGCTGTGAGACGGTAGAAAATAGGTAAAAGTTTATCTGTGTAATTGGCTACATAGACTACAGAAAAATCATTCCAAAAAAGGGCGTGTAAAAGCAAGGCAGAGGCCAATGTTAAGGCCAATGTCATAAGGGCTTGTGCTTTTTCTATGATGCCTAGTGCGGCGGCGCGCCCTTGGAAAAGCTGCATGGCAGCAAGACCTGCTCCGCCAAGACTGATAAGCAATGCCAAGATAAGCATGGCATACGCAAATATATACATAAATACTCCACAGTACTTTTGTTCATGGGTAATAAAAACCTTATATAAAAATCGTACAGATTTTTAAGAAGGCGCAAACAAATAAAGCCCGCAAAAAAGCCGTGTTCACTCTAAAATTTTTTTGAAGAGCAAACACTTTTTCTTGCAATGAGATTTACGTTCGATTTTCTTTTTCGTATTTTGACGGACATTTTGTCATTAAAGTTTTGGCAGTAAAGACACCATCGGCGGTAAGACCGCCCTCGATAATGACTTCTGCACCAACTTTAAAGGTGTCCGGAACGGCACCGCGGTAGTGAATCAACAACGTTTGTGAGGGATTTTCAGCATCCACCAAACGGAAGTCCACACCAGGACCTTGGGTTGAAGGGGTTAAGTCTTCTGCGGCCACAGTGCCAAAGAGTCTTGCAGCTTTGAGCTTATCGCTTTCTACTGCTAATGCTTCAGATACATTCAAAAAATAAATACTATTTTCTGAAAGGCCGGAGTATACAAGGTAGCCTGCGCCGCTTAAGAAGAAAAGCAAGGCCACTATATACATGGGAGTTGAATTTTTTTTTGCCATAGTGTTAATTCCTAGACGTTAGATATTTTAGGAGTACTGCATTTCTTTCCATCTGGCAAGGTAAGAATTATTCCTAATAAAGAATTTACTGCTTTTGCGTAGCGGCCTTACGTCGTGTTTTAGCCAGCTCTTGCAGGTCAGCCACAGTATCACTTTCGTCCACAATTTCACGTCCTAAAATTTCCTCTAACACATCCTCTAAAGAAACCACGCCCGACAATCCGCCGTACTCATCCAATACAACAAAAAGGTGCATGCGTGCGTTTAAGAAAGCTTGGAGCAATTTGTCAAGAGTCAAGCTTTCTTGCACAAATTGCACAGGAATCATCACGTCCCCAAGCGTACATTTTCTATTTCCACATTGTGTATTGTCGGAAATTCTTTTGCCTAAGGTGCGGCGTTCCACAATACCTACAATGTCTTCATTGTTTTCAGCATAAACAGGAATACGGCTAAAGTGCCAAATATTAGGGTCTTTATACGCTTCTTGTAGTTCTAAGTCGGCAGATAAAGAAAACACTACCGTTCTTGGCGTCATAATATCCCAAGCACGTTTTCTTTCCAAGGAAAGCACGTTAACAATGGTCTTTTCAGCATAAGGCTGAATACTGCCCGCCTTGCGCGAAAGAGAGGCTACGGCGCGGATGTCGTCTTCTGACATTTGTGGGCCGCCGTTGGCTGGCGAAAATAAGCGCGTAATACAAGAAGAAAGCCAGATAATAGGCGTTAATATTTTTGTAATACCAAAAAGTGGGCGTGCTAAGACGGTAGAAACAGGATTGGCATAGATAACGCCCAAGGTTTTAGGGATAATTTCGCCAAAAACTAAAATTAAACACGTGAATATGGCGGCAAAAGCACCCATATACACAGAATCAAAGACAGAAGAGAAAGCCGCACCAGCCACAGCAGAACCTGCTGTATTGGCAACGGTGTTGAGTGTGAGCACGGCGGCAATGGGTTTTTCCACTTGCGAACGCATATGGAAAAGTAACTCACCAGATAATTTGCCTTTTCGACGCAATTCTTCGATATGTGCCCAAGACACAGAATATAACATGGTTTCTGTTAAAGAACAGATTGCCGAGATAACAAGCGCACCAGCCACAGCCAATACTAGAGTAAGCATTGTATATTCCTATATGTATAATGGTAAAATAAAAAAGTTATGTTCTATATACTGTGCTTTTCGTTGTAATGCAAATATCTTTTTTCTGTGACAAAAAATTTTGTGGAAGAAGGAAGTGGCGAGAGGTGTGTGTTTTTAGTGCGAAGAAAGCAATTAAGGGGAGGGAAACTTTTTAAAAAAGTCACCCTCCCCTCAAAAATAAAAGCAGTAAAGCCTAAGAATTATTCTGCCGCGGCTTTTGCCTCAGCTTCTCTTTCAGCAACTTTAGCCGCTGTGCCTATGTAAGGGCCTGTTTCTTTCCAGCCACCACCAAGAGCAAGACAGACACGCACCACCGAGTTCAAGCGGTGATTTATGGCGGCCGCTAATTGTAGTTCCGCTGTGAATAGCTGGCGTTCTGCGTCCAATACAGTAAGGTAGTCGTCATAACCGT
>CAYJFR010000089.1:0-8812 GCA_964369335.1 uncultured Desulfovibrionaceae bacterium
GCTATCCCATTAAATCCATAGAATTTACCAAGATGGCCAAGGAAAAAGGCGCAAAAATTGCCACTATCACCAACAGTTCACAGGCGCCCAGTCTTGATATGTCTGATTATGCGCTTATTGCCCCTGTGAATACCTTGCTTTTTGTGGACAGCTTTACGGAACCCTTAGGAGTTTTTACGGCCTTGGCGCTCAAATACGCGCAAGTAAACAAATCTGACGCCATTGAAAATCTCAGAAATTACGATACCTACATCGAAGCCAATGATATTTTCTTAAAATATGCAAGCCGTAAAGAAGAATAGCTTGTAATATAGTAATGTTATCTTTCCATAATAACATTATTACGCCGTAAGACATAAATGGCTTTATCTATTTTCTTTTCTTTTAAATAATCAATGATAACAGCGTGCTCATTGAAGGATTTTCGCATACGTTCGTGATTTAAGGCATGCTTAAATACTAGGGGCGTGGTGCAAATAATGGCTCTTTTATAGGCGCGTAAAAGATAGGGATTGCCTGCAAGCTCAATAAAGGTTTCGTGAAAATAACGGTCGGCCTTTACCCATTCTTGAGCATTATCTTCTGCATTTTGAATAAGTGTTAAAGAATGCTCTAAACGTGTGATAAGCGCGTCAAAATTATTTTCCACCGCCAAGGGCATGGCTCCCGCCTCATATATAAAGTTCACTTCATACATAGCGTTGATTTCTTCTTGCGTAGGATCAAAAACAAAAGAACCCCTTTGGGGGATAATTTTTACTATGCCTTCATGGCTCAAAGTGACAAGGGCGTCTTGTACAGGCGCGCGACTTGTTTGCATTTCTTGCGCCAGTTGATTTTGCGATAAGCGCTGACCCAAGGCGTATTGCCCCATCATAATTCTTGAGCGAATCTCTTCAACCGCAAAGGTTTTCAAAGTTACATCAGCTTGTTTTATATTTTTAGCGAAATTTTGTGGTATTTGTGTGTTCATGCCATTCCCAAAAGTGTCTGTGTGGAGAAAAAAGAAACGCCTATGACGCATAGATACTTTAATAAAATACACACTAACAGAAAAAAAAATTTATTTCAAACGTATTTTTTAAGGAGTGTGTAAACCCCCCTTGACATGGTATTTCTAGAATGCTAGCATGTCAGTACATAGCAAAGGTAATCAATCCTGCGATTGTTATAAAATGCATATTTTAAGGAGATCCCATGCAAGAGAGTACCAATCAGAAAGCCATTCAACGTGGTAAGGAGATGTTTTCAAGCATCTCTGGAGAAAAGCCTTCACTTTTTAATAAAGCTGCCTGGATGGGCAAAGTTATGGACTGGAGCATGCAAAATGAGCAGTTCAAAGTGCAAATTTTCCGCTTTGTAGACGCTTTTCCTTCGCTCACCACGCCTAAGCTTTTGACAGACCATATTACAGAATATTTTGGTGAAGAAAAAGATATGCCTGCTTTCTTGTCCACAGGGGCAAAAATGGCTGGTATGCTTGGTAAGTTTGGCGGAAACATGCTCAATAAGGTGATTTCTGGCAATATTCACGAAATGGCAAAGCAGTTCATCGTGGGTGAAAACACCACCGACGCCGTAAAAAATATTGTAAAATTACGCAAAGAAGGCTTTGCTGCTGTGGTGGACGTTCTTGGCGAAGCTACTCTTTCACATAAAGAAGCTGAAGAGTATGTGGCAACCTATTTAGAATTGCTCGACGCCATGGAAAAAGAGCAAAATTCTTGGACAGGTTTGGGACAAAGCTCCGCAAGCAGTCTTGACTGGGGGCATGCGCCAAAAATCAACGTAGCCATCAAACCCACAGCTACTTTCTGCCTTGCCAATCCACAAGATTTTGAAGGCTCTGTAGTAGGTATTCTCGACCAAGCTCGTCGTATTTGTAAGCGTGCCGTAGAAATGGGCGCTTTCTTCTGCATCGACATGGAATCTTACAAGCATAAAGACATCACTCTTGAAGTGTATCGTCGCTTAAAGTTAGAATTCAAAGATTATCCGCATATCGGTATCGTTTTGCAAGCTTACTTAAAAGATGCAGAAAAAGACACCAAAGACCTTAATGCATGGGCGCGTGCCAACAAAACCTCAATATCCATTCGTCTTGTTAAAGGCGCTTACTGGGATTATGAAGTTGTTAAAGCCAAGCAAATGGGCTGGGAAATTCCTGTATGGACCATCAAAGCCGAAAGTGACGCTTGCTTTGAGCGTATATCTGACCATGTGCTTAAAAACAACGATATTTGTCACTTTGCTTGTGCCTCGCACAACGTGCGTACCATTGCCGCTGTGATGGAACTTGCCAAAGAACATAAAGTAGACGATTCTCGTTATGAATTCCAAGTACTGTATGGCATGGCTGAGCCTGTACGTCGCGGTATCTTGAAAATTGCCGGTCGTGTGCGTTTATACGCTCCTTATGGTGACATGGTTCCTGGTATGGGTTACCTTGTACGCCGCTTGTTGGAAAACACCGCCAACGAATCCTTCCTGCGTCAAAGCTTTGTGGAAGAAGCCAGCTTAGATAAATTATTGGAAGATCCACACGTAACCATTGAGCGTGAACGCGCCTCTCGTGACGCTAAGGCCGTTAAGCCTACAAAAGCACAAAGTGCAGGTCTTGGCCCTTTCAAAAACGAACCTATGGCAGATTTCACACGTCAAGATGTGCGTGACATCTTCCCTGCAGAAATTGCCAAAATCCGTGCTTCACATATGGGTAAGACCTATCCCTTATTCATCAATGGTAAGGATGTAGAGCTTGAAGATAAAATCCCTACATTGAACCCTGCCAAGCCTTCCGAGGTATTGGGTTATGTGTGCCAAGGCGGTATTGCTGAAGTAGATATGGCTTTACAAGCCGCTAAAGACGCGTTCCCTGCATGGCGTGACACATCTCCTTCTGACCGCGCCGCTTTCTTGGTTAAAGCCGCCGCCATTGCTCGCCGTCGTCAGTACGAATTGTGCGCATGGCAAGTACTTGAAGTGGGCAAGCAATGGGATCAAGCACAAGCCGACGTAGCAGAAGGCATTGACTTCTTAGAGTATTATGCTCGTGAAATGGAACGTCTTGCTAAGCCTCGCCGCTTGGGCAACGCTCCTGGTGAGTTGAACCACTACCTCTATGAGCCTAAGGGTATCACTGCTGTTATCGCTCCTTGGAACTTCCCATTTGCCATTAGTATTGGTATGGCTTCTGCCGCCATCGTGGCAGGTAATCCTGTTATCTATAAGCCTGCGAATATTACCGGTATTATTGGTCACCACTTGGTGGAAATTTTCCGTGAAGCCGGTTTGCCTGACGGTGTATTCAACTACGTTCCAGGCCGCGGTTCTGTCATGGGTGACTACCTTGTAGAGCATCCAGACGTAAGTTGCATAGCTTTCACTGGTTCTATGGAAGTTGGTTTACGCATTGTAGAAAAAGCCGGTAAAACTGGTCCTACACAAATCAATGTGAAGAAAGTTATCTCTGAAATGGGTGGCAAAAACGCCATTATCATTGACGATGACGCCGACCTTGACGAAGTAGTGCCACACGTATTGTACTCTGCCTTTGCTTTCCAAGGGCAAAAGTGCTCCGCGTGTTCACGCTTAGTAGTGACTGACGCCATTTATGACAAGGCTGTAGAACGTCTTGTGGAAGGTGCTAAAGCTATGCTTATCGGGCCTGCTGAAGATTGCACCTACGCTATGGGCGCTGTGGCTGACGCTGCTGCCTTGAAGAACGTGCAAAATTACACTGCCATTGCTGAAAGTGAAGGAAATCTCTTGTATAAGAGCCCCATCCCTGAAGGCGAAGGCTATTTTGCACCTATCACCATTGTGGACGGTATCACGCCAGAACACCGCATTGCGCAAGAAGAAGTTTTCGGACCTGTGCTTGCTGTTATGCGCGCTCAAGACTTTGACCACGCCATCGAGCTTGCCAACAGCACACGCTTTGCACTCACAGGCGGTGTTTTCAGCCGTTCGCCTAAGAACTTAGACAAAGCGCGTAAGAACTTCCGCGTAGGTAACTTGTATATTAACCGTAATAATACAGGTGCCTTAGTAGAACGTCAGCCTTTTGGTGGTTCGAAAATGTCTGGTGTAGGCACAAAAGCTGGTGGTCCAGACTACCTCTTACACTTCATGGATCCACGCGTTATCACTGAAAACACTATGCGTCGCGGCTTCGCTCCTGTAGAAGAAGACGACGATTGGGAAGCATAGTTTATAGTTAAGTCGTGTTGGTGGGGAAAAAGAGCCTCCTTTTTCCTCATCAATACACGCTTTAAATAAAAAACCTCTGTATAATCATTATACAGAGGTTTTTTTGTCCTCATCCCTCAACGGGATGAGCCTATAGCGCGTTTTGAAAAGGGAGGAAACAGTTTTTCCCTCCCCCACAAAAAACTATATTTAGATATTAGTATTTTCTAAAATGGCCTTAGCCACCATAACGGTTGTTTCCGTGGCTTCATCGGTGAAGGCTTGGAACTCTTGCCCATTATGTGTTGTGGTTTCGCCAGCTGACCAATTTTCGCCAAAGGTGAATTCGCCGCTATCAGACTTTTCAACACCCTTTAAGTTATTGAGGGCTTCCTCGGTGGAAGTAGAACCAGTGACATCGGCGTCATTGCTGAAAATGAACATTTCAGTATTGATGGAATTTTGCAATATTTCTGACATATCGCTTTCACTGACACCACTGTCTGCAATGACAATGTCAAAGCCTGCGCCAGAATCAATATGGGCACCAGTATTGCTGCCTATGTTGATAAGGCTGTCACCGCCGCCGGTGGTGAGGCTTTCAAAATTGTTTATGGTTACGCCGTCAGCGCCGTCAATTTTGATGTTACCCGCTTGGCTAAAGTCTATATAGCTGTCGTAATCATTTTCGTAAACGAAAGCGTCATAACCGTCACCGCCGTCAAGATAGGCCTTGGCAGATTCAGTAAAATGAACTGCAGAAACTGTGTCGTCACCGCTGCCACCAAGAGCTGTATCACCTTCACCGGCTATAAGGGTGTCGTTACCAGATCCGCCTATCATAACATCGGCACCTTCACCGCCCACAAGGGTATCATCACCGCCAAGACCAAGAAGCACATCATTGCCTTCTCCACCGTGCAAGGTGTCATTGCCGTCGTCGTCACTTTCGAGACTTTCGGCAGCACTCACAAGGGCTTCAGGATTTTCTTGTGCAGCCTCCAGTAATTGGGTGGTCAGTTCTTGAGCTTCTGTTTGGTCAGCCTGGACAATATTGACAAAGGAGTAGTCTTCACCGTTTTCGCCAAGAGCGTCGGCAAGCTTTTCTAAGCTGGAATTGTCTCCATCGCCTATGAGAATATCATCACCACCTTGACCTAAAACAGTATCATCACCTTGACCTGCCAGTAAGATATCTGGGTCATTGGCACTATCTTGAGAGTTGAGTAGTACATCTTTCCATTTTTCAGGATTGTTTTGAATATACTCAGCAATCATAGCATCACTGATTTCAACGCCAGGGAATTGTTCTTGCAGTATAGTGTATAAGTCTTCACGTAATTCGCTTGCATCGGTACCGCCTAACATTATGTCATTGCCTGCACTAGCAAAACCTATACTGAAGATTGACTCACTGAAAGAGATATTTTCACTTGTAACTTGAAAGAAGTCGCTAATATCTGCATCTGTTACTATGGTGGACTCGCCAGTGGTGTCATAGGCATCAAGAGTGTTGGAGTTAGCCCCAGCTCCCATGCCTATGGCATAAATATCACCATCTTCACCTATGGATTCTTTCAAACTTTCATAGATTGCTGAGCCTGCAACAGTGGGAGTGCCATCAGACATGAAGAAGACTTTATTCTCATAATTCTCGTTGTCTATACCTTCACTGGTAAACCAATCGTTGGCGTCACTAAAGCCTTTGGAATAGTCTGTTTGCCAGTGAAAATCTGGATTTGTCACAGACGTGCATATGGGATCGCCGCTGCTGTCTACTTTATACCAATTACCATCATGCCCTTGCTCTGAAAATGGGTCATCTGCAGTACCTGGCTGTAAAACCTTATAGAGAATATTTCCGTCTCCGTCACCTTGATAGGCTTTGCCGTCAAGTCCCATGATGCACTGTCCCACACCTACATATTCGGTAGCACCATCATATTTTTCAAATCTGACTTGTTCTATTTGTGCTAAGGAAGTTTCTAATACTTGCTCTAAGTTGCCATTGGCTGGGTCAAAAGAGATTTCAAGAAAAGTCTCTTGCCCGCCCCAAAACGTGGTGATCTGTAGATTAACTACACCGCCAGTCTCGGAAGAAGCATGCTTATAAATCACATTAGACACAAGGTCGGTCAAAGCGTCACAAGCGGCATCAAGTCGTGTTGTCTGTGGGTCTGCAATATTTTCCCCGTCATATACTGTTTTGTCAATAATACCAGTAAAATTCTTATCGAACATGGAGCCTGAAGTATCAAGAACAATAGAAATATTGTAATCTTGCCCTGGGGTCATTTCTGCGCGAGAGCCATTAGCGCTTTCTAAAGCATTGTCTTGCTCTGCTTCGGGCGCATGCTCGGCAGTAATGGTAAAACTATTGCTATCGCCGTCAGCGTCCGTAACAGTAATAGTTTCGCTTGCACCGTCTGCAGGAACATCTGTCATGGTGGCAAGCCATGTGCTTGAATCAGAACTTTGTAAGGTCATATTGCCTGTTTCTAAGCTAAAGCTGCCATTTTCATTGATACTCACGGAAGCGTCGGGACTGTCGGTTGTCCATTGACCATCTTCATAGGTAAAGGTGGCATCTCCCACTTGCAAAGACTTACCCGATGCATCATCGGCGCCAAACTCAAGGTCTATAAATGTATTGGCGGTACTTGTGCCCTCGGAAGAAATTTCGGTATGTATATCCATATGTTCTTCAGGGCTGTCATCAACAATGAGAACCTCTATAGAACCGCTGGCGCTGTCTCCATGCGTATCTGTAATGGTGAAATTAAAGTTTATATCCTTACTGTCATTTGTCCCTTCACCTTGCATATGTGTCACGCTGTCTTTCAGCTCTACAGTATATTCACCCGTGTCGGCATCCATGGTTACGGTAAGAATTTCTTCATCACCAGCCATACCCCTTAGAGTAGTGCCGTCAGCAATCCAAGTGATTTCTGTGCCGTCGCTGCTTTGGAGCTCAGGTTGATTTTCTGTATCCCACGTAAACTCGCCTTGACCTTCTGAGCCGTAGTTTAAGTCCATTTGCCCTGTGGCTATGTCGCTGTCACTGTCGGCGTCTGTACCGTCCACAAGGGCAGACTCAAGCACTTCAACTGTGGTGGATTCGCCCACTGTGATGGGATCATTACCATTCATGGTGATAGTGTGACTTTGGCTGTCGCCGTCGCCGTCAATGGTGCCAAGTTCCATATTGATACTGTCACCAAAGGGCTGTTGTTGGTACATGGTCCAATTACCTTCACTGTCCACGCTGGCGGTGAAATAATTGGTTCCATTGGCATCGGTGGCGGTAAGCACACCGTGTACAAGGTTGAGCGTGAGCTCTGTACCGTCTTCTAGGGTTAAGGTGTTGTCACCGCTAATGCTCACATCTCCTTGGGCATCGCGGCTAAAGTCTACAGTGCTTTCGCCAATGCTTATGCCCTCAAAGTAGGCATCTTGCAGACCGTCGGCGCCGCCGTCAATATGTCCAGAACCCTGCCCTACAATCTCGTGAGCATAGTCAGAAAAGTCCACACCGTTAAGCACAAAATCAGAACCGTTATTGGTGGGGATAATGCGAATTTCATCAAAAGGTACGGTGAGGGTGGAGGTATCAAAGTTTTGATTGGTATCTCCAGAGCCTGCCAATTGCTGTAATGTGTAAACCAATTCACCATTATGGAAAAATTCAATGGTGACCATTTCTGTATTGACATCAGCTATATTTTGCCCTGCTTGGCAAAGACAAGAGAAGGATAAATCCACACCATAGGCTGATTCCCCTTCAGGAAGGGTGATGATAAGCGCTTCTGTGCTGACATCTCCTGAGGTGTAATCGCCTTGAATATTACCCACTTCAAGGTCAGCGCCGCCGCCTTGCCCCTTCATGCCAATGCCATTGCCATAATCTATGCCGTCAGCGGTGGAATTGTCCACGCGCCAACCTAAGGTGACATTGTCGGCATTTTGGTCAACGCTGTGACCAGATTCGGGATCATATTTCACAATGGCGCCGGAAATGGTAAAACCTTCTACTTCAAAAGTGGACTGGTCGGCGTTTTGATTGTCATAAAAAGCGCCAGCCCAGCCGCCACTATTCCAAGCATTGTCAGGAGCTTGAGCTGCATTAGGTCGTAAAGCACTTTCCAAAGCATTGCTGTCAGCGCCGCCGCCAAAAATACTCAAATCTGTGGGCTCAAGGCTGATAACACTGTCTTGGGCTACTGTGGTGTCGTCTTCAATTTCTACACCCACAGAACCTTGCGCGCTGTTACCGTCGGCATCGGTGATGGTAAAGCCAAAGTTCAAGTCTGAGCTGGTACCATTTTCGCCTGTATATTCTATGGATTCGCTCAGTTCTACAGTATATTCACCAGTATAGTCGCCAGCATCGTCTTTTTCCATGGTGACAGAAATAACTTCCTTGCCGTCGGCTGTGCCTGTGAGCACGTCGCCTTCCACAGACCATGTCACTTCTGTGCCTTCGGTGGTGGTGATTTGGGGTTGATTTTCCGCATCCCACGTAAAAGAACCTTGTCCGTCTGCACCAAAATCAAGAGTGATGCTTCCTGCACCCGCTTCAGCTGCGCTTGCGGCATTGGTACCGTCGGCAAGGGCGCTTTCG
>CAYJFR010000090.1:0-8776 GCA_964369335.1 uncultured Desulfovibrionaceae bacterium
CACGGTAAAACTGTGCTTCCTTTGTAATTTTTTTACTTTCTTGGGGGGGACTTTCCCTTTTTGGTAAAGGATAAATGCTAGCGCCAAAAAGTTCCCCCCAAAAAATAAAAAAGCAAAAACTCTTAAACGAACCTAAGCACGCTTGGCGGCGAGGGCGTCTCGCAACCACTGATACCATGTTTCAAGCCCTTCTTGGGTGCGGCAAGAAACTTCAAAAATGGGTAAATCTTTATTAAGCTTGGTGGAAAATTCGCGGGCGCGAGCCACGTCAAAATCCACATACGGCAATAAATCCACCTTATTTAAAACCATTGCCTGCGCTAAATTAAAGAGCAGAGGGTATTTTTCGGGCTTGTCATCACCTTCAGTGACACTGAGTAAGGCAACTTTAGCATCTTCACCACAGTCAAATTCTACGGGACAAACCAAATTCCCTACATTTTCGATGAAAAGAATATCAATGGCGTCAAGGTCAAGAGACTTTAAGGCTTCTTGAATCATATTGCCGTTGAGGTGACAACCGCCGTCGGTGTTGATTTGCACAGCTTTAGCACCTGTGGCGGCTACGCGCCGCGCGTCGTTGTCTGTTTGCAAATCACCCTCAATGACAGCCATACGCAACTCATCGCGTAAATCTGTGAGGGTGCGTTCTAGTATGGAGGTCTTGCCAGCTCCTGGGGAACTGATAAGATTAAGAACTAACATATTTTTTTCTTTGAAAAGAATCCGTAACTCGTCGGCAATTTTATCATTGGCTTCAAGCACATTTCGCACTACAGGAATTTCCATGGAGATCCTTTATTCTGCTTCTAGGTGTTGAACGTATAGCTCACGCCCTTGTTCTACTTCATGCCCAAAGGTCGTTTGACAATGGGAACAAGGCTCAAAAGGACTGCCCCCAGCGGGGGTAAAGCTTTGCTGGCACATGCCACAACGCAAAACAAGGGGCACTTCTTCCATTTCTAGACGTGCGCCTTGATGCGGACCATCCTTGGTGACAGCTTCAAAGCAAAATTGCAAAGAGTCGGGCACCACCTGCGAGAGCGCACCATAACGCACACGCACCAAGGTCAGCTTGGTGCAGTTATTTTTGGCGAGCTCTTGATCGATTATTTGCAGAATATTTTCTGCTATTGCCATTTCATGCATAGGGCACAGCATACGTCAAAAAAACAGCAGGCGCAAGGGAGGTTTTTTTTTATTTATCCGTTGACGAGCATACGCATAGCTTGCATGGACTGCTCAACGGTTTGTGAATCTTCAACACTTTGTTGTAAAAAGGTGTTGATATGCGGGATTTTGGCAATGGCGGCGTCAATGTCGGCATTGGAACCTTGCATATAGGCACCAATATTGATCATATCCTCGGCTTTACGGAAAGTACTCATATGTGAGGTGATGGCGCGCCCTGCCAAAACATCGGGCTTGTCACAAATATCCGCCCGCAAACGACTGATGGAACGCAAAATATCAATGGCAGGGAAATGCCCTTGGTCAGCCAATTCGCGCGTGAGCACAATATGTCCGTCCAAGATAGAACGCACAGCGTCAGCAATGGGTTCATTGAAATCGTCACCGTCCACTAGTACAGTATAAATGCCTGTAATGGTGCCCTTATGAGAGCGCCCAGCGCGTTCTAGTAATTTGGGAAGCTGGGCAAACACTGTGGGCGTATAGCCTTTGGTGGTGGGTGGCTCGCCAATGGCAAGACCTACTTCACGGGCGGCCATGGCAAAGCGCGTGACCGAGTCCATCATAAGTAAAACGTCCTTGCCTTTATCTCTGAAGTATTCGGCGGCGGCGGTGGCGGCATAGGCGGCGCGCATACGTACCAAGGGTGATTGGTCAGATGTGGCAACCACCAAAACAGAGCGAGCCATGCCTTCTGGGCCAAGGTCGCGCTCCATAAATTCCAAAACTTCGCGGCCACGTTCGCCAATAAGGGCAATGACGTTGACATCTGCTTTAGTATAACGAGCCATCATGCCCATAAGTGTAGATTTACCCACACCAGAACCTGCCATAATACCCACACGCTGCCCTTTGCCAAGGGTGAGTAAGGAATTGATACTACGCACACCTACATCAAGAATGTCTGTAATACGTGGTCTTTGGAGGGGGCTTGGCGGGTCGGCATAAATGGGTGCCATACTTTGTGGCCATGTGTTTAAGGCTTCTGGAAGCCATACAGGACGAAAGGCGCTTTGCTCTTGCATTTTTCGGGAAAAAATATCTATATTTTCCGCTTCTTGAGCAGGGCTGGCAGAAAATATTTCTGTGCTGATGGGCGGACCACCGTCTAAAGGGGCGCCGAAAGCGTCAAGAGTACGCCCTAAAATATGCGCACCCACAGGAAAGTAGGGCGGCAAGGACGAATTACGGATAAGACTTCCGGGGCGAATACCGCGCATATCACCATAGGGCATAAAGAGCAGATTGCGATCACGAAAGCCCACCACTTCAGCGGCTATACCGTCGGTATCGCTGTCGGGCATCATATGGCATACAGCGCCAAGGGGCGCGCGCAGACCACTGCCTTCAGCTACAAGACCCACCACTTTTGTCACTTTGCCAAAAACTTGTAAGGGGCTGGCATTTTCAAGCAATTGGCGACAGGTGCGCGGGTCTAGCTTCATGCCTTATCCTTGAGGGGTTGGTAAGTATTGGGGGCTTGTTCTGAAAATTCTGTATGTTCCGCATCAGCAGCATCTGTGGTATCAGATAAAAAGGCGTCTTCCACAGGCAAAAGCTCTTCTTCCAATTCGAGCATGCTTGGCTCTGCATTGGGCACAGGGTGGCTTTCTTCTTGAAATTGCAAAGGTTGAGGCGGTGGCATAATGTCATGCCCTGCGTCGGCGGCGTCAAAAGACACTCGCGGCGGAGCAGGAGGCGGCGGCGCTTGTGCGTCGTCTGCATTGTGCTGCTCGTGGGCAGTGTCAGATGCAAAATCGGAATTATCTGCGTTAAGGTGGCCAAGAGAGCCAAGGGGGGATGAGGAAGTTTCTTCTTCCGCATCATGTGCGGCCTCATTGATAACATTTTCCGGTGACATAAAGTCTGGCACCAAAGGCTCTGGTGGCAATTCTGGAGAAAAATCCAACAGATTAAAATCTGTATCGTCACTTTCTGGCTTTGTAGTGTCTGACTCAAAACGTAGTTCAGATTCTGCTTCAAACTCTGGCGCGTGCTCCGCATGCGCTTCAGGCATGGGAGGCGTGGTGGTGAGTATCATCTCTGGATCTGTGAGGGGCAAAGGCTCTGGCATAGGCGGCGGTGTGCTCGTGTCAGGTTCTGGCATGGGCGGTGCTAGAGCGGCGGCTTTTGCCACTTCATCTTCTAAAGCTTGGCGAATATGTGCCATGGCTTGAGCTTCTGATTGAGATTCGGGCAAAGAAAGGTGGCGCATGATATTTTCCACCATGTGCTGATAGAGCTCACGACGGCTGTCTACGGAACCCGTAGGACTTTCTGCCATAATATCACCGGGCTGTAATGCGGGGTCTGCATTGATATACCAAGAGCTTAAATCTGGATTTTTTTCCTTGGCGGCGGCAAAAAGATCTGCCACTACTGGCTCATCTTCTGGATGTACGCGTAAGGTTATGGAACGTCTTTCATCAAGACTGCGTATGGCGCGTAAAAGCATAGCTTCTAAAATCTGTGAGTGGCGCTCTTCAAGCACAAGAGCTGTGCCTTTTTCTGCACACACTTTGACCACATCCACAAGGTCTTGACGCCAATGGGCAAAAATCTGCATACATTGGGCTTCAATGGCGTGCAAAACACCTGCCACAGAAGAGCCCATTGCCATGCGAAAATTGTTTAACTCCTCTTGCGCCTGATCAAGACCGGCTTGAAAGCCGTCTTCTTGGGCATTATTACGGGTGATTGTGGCCTGCTCAAGCTCGTTTTCCACTTCTTGGCGTAAATTTTGCGCTTGCTGGCGTACTTCGTCGGCTTCGTTATGCACGACTTTTGCTTCATTGCGGATAGCTTCGGCATCGCGCTCGGCTTCGGCAAGAATATTTTGTCTTTCTGTATACGCTTCGCCTAAAATTTCACGGGCGCGGTCAATGGCTTTTTGGCGCACATTTTCTAAATAATCTTGTCGCGCTTTTTGATTCCATTGGTCTTTGCGCGTGCCTGCCTGCATGGCGTCGAGCTTGGTGAGGCTTGACTCCCTATTGGCATCTAAAAAGATGGTTCCCCATTGTTTGTTGTCGTCGCTCATGGCTAAACAAAGACGTCGCTGCTGCCGCGGTTAATGGTAACCTTACCTTCGCCCTCAAGGCGACGCACTGTACGTACCACACCTTGTTGTGCGGCTTCCACATCGGCAAGGCGGGTTGGGCCCATATACTCCAATTCTTCACGAATCATATTGGCGGCGCGCTCAGACATATTTCTGAAGAATTTGTCTTTGAGATCATCGGGAGCGCCACGCAATGCCATGGTGAGATCTTCGTTGGAGATTTCTTTAAGCACTTCGCGCATGCTCTTATCGTCAAGAGTACCACAATCGTCGAATACGAACATAAGGTTACGAATATCTTCGGCAAGTTGTGCGGAATCTTCTTCGATTTCGGAGAGGACTTCTTCTTCGGTGGCGCGGTCCACAGCGTTGAGGATTTCTGCCACAGCGGCGGTGCCGCCCACTTTCTTGCCTTCCTTGCCGCCCATGGCGATGAGCTGACTTTGTAACACTTTGTCCACTTCCATAAGCATATCTGCCGGCACGGCTTCTAAGTTTGCCAAGCGTAAAAGCACTTCTGCGCGCACACCAGCGGGTAAGTTAGTGAGTAGGTTAGCAGCTTGGTCGGAGTGTAAGTGTCCGAGAATAAGCGCCAAAGTTTGCGGATGTTCGTTACGTAAAATCTGTGCCAATAAGCGCGGACTGACGGATTCAAGCTCACGGAAAGGCGCTGGACCTGTATTGAGGTTCAGCGTATCCATAATATACTTGGCTGTTTCGGAGTCCACGTTTTTCACCAGCATGCGGCGCAAAATATCAGAGCCGCCAGAAATCATATCTACGCCTTCAGTGAGGGCAGTATGAAATTCACGCATAATATCTTCTACAACCTCTTTGGGCACAGGCTCTAGATTTACAATGGCTTTGGAAATGGTGGCAATTTCTTGACGATCCATACGTTTGAAGACATCGGAGGTGAATTTATCCCCCATTGCCAACAATAGAACGGCTATTTTCTCTTGCCCGGTTAACTCCATGTCCATCTCCTTTTTCGCCAATGTCTCTAAAAAGATACCTAAAGTGTAGTATTGCGCATTCCGATGCGTACCTTATCTCATCTTGAGAGCATACGCAACACTTGCATTTTTGCAAGGCTTTTTAATCTTTGTCAAGCCAGCTCTTAATGATACTCATACTTTGGTCCCAGTGTTGTTCGCTGAGTTGCAGGAGGCGAAGCCGCAGTTCTTCTACTCTTCGCCCCGTTTCGCGCTGTTTTTTCTTTAAAGCTTTGAGCTCTGCTATTTCACCGGAACCTGATATGGCCTGTTCTAGGGATCTACGCTCGGACTTTTTCGCCATCTCTTATCCATCCTCTCATGATTACAATAACTTGGTCCATATGTTGCTCGGAAAGGTTAAAGATGTTTACACGTAAGGATTCTACATCCTTAAAGAGCATCAACTCGTCATCGTCATATTCTGCCGCGCTTAACTCTTCTGCACGAGCGGCTTCTTCTAAGGCTTCATATAAAGCGAGTTGCTCTTCGGCGGAGGGTAAACCTTCAAGACCTTCTACCATTTCGCCAGCTTCCACTTTAGGACGAATAAGAGCCAGCACCACAGGGCGTACTACTAGCATAAGGAAGAGGAAAGCCAGTAAGGAATTTAAGATAGGTTGCCCAAGACGGTCTGCATAGTCAACAATAATTTCTGCTAAGTTAGGATCTGCTGGTGGTGCGGAATCATTAAAGGGAACGGAAGTCACTTCAAGGGCGTCACCGCGTGCGCTGTCAAGACCCACTGCATTGGCTACAAGTTGCTTAATGCCTTCAATTTCTTCAGCAGTGCGTGGGGAAAATTGCCAAACGCCGTCCACTTGTGTATAGATACCGTCCACAATAACAGCCACAGTAAGACGCTTTACATCGCCTACATTAGCAATAATATTTTGTTCTTCTTTATTGATTTCGTAGTTGGTGGTACGAGTTTCGCGGCTACCGTCTTGGGTGGATACAGAACCTGTCACACCGTCACCGCGGAAGTTCACATCAGGAGAACCAGCTTCAAGGTTTGCTTGCCCTTTTTGGGTTTCTTCACTGCGTTGCTCAGAACGTACAGCCACTTTTTCTGGGTCAAACAATTCGCGGCGAATGGTCTTTTGGCTAAAGTCCATATCCACGTTTACTTTGGAGATAACACGACCAGGGCCAAAAACGGGTGAGAGCATTTCGTCAATACGGCGCTCTAAATCACGTTGTACGCGTAACTTATGTTCCATTTGTGTGGAAGAAATACCCGTCAATGAATCTGAATCAGGACGGAAAAGCACTGTGCCGCGGCTGTCTGTGATGGACAAATGCGCTGTGTTCAAGCCTTCCACGGACATGAGCATCATGTTCACAATAGATTGAATTTCTTTAGCATCGGGCTTTCTGGCTTGATCTTTCAGCTTAAGCACCACAGAAGCGGAAGGCTGTTGTTGCTCTTCTACAAAGAGGGAGCGCTGAGGCATAACAAGGTGAATACGCGCTGTGTCTACGCTAGGGAAAGCACTGAGTGTGCGTGCTAATTCCCCTTGAAGGGCGCGCATATAGTTAATTTTTTGTACAAAGTCCGTTTGCCCAACCTTGGTTTCGTCAAAAATCTCAAAACCAATACCTTGCCCTACTAAAGTGCCTTCGCCTGCAATTTGAATGCGCAGATCATACACTTGGTCTGAGGGAACAAGAATGGACGTACCATTGTTGGCAAGTTGGTAAGGAACATTGTCCTTTTGTAAGGTTGCCACCACGCTAGAAGCGTCTTCTGGGGTTAGGTTGGTGTATAAGGGTTGATAGTTGGCTTGGTTTATCCACACGGTCAAGGCAATGAAACCAGCTATGGTTGCCACAGTCACACCGCCAATAATCATGCGTTGCGTAAGGCTGAAATCACCCCAGATGTCCTTAATTTTTTCGCCGAATTGTCTAAAGTCTGGTGTTTGCATACTGTACTCCGTGTGTCAAAAATTTAGCAGAATACATTTGTACTAGCATAGACTGTGCCAAAGTTTGTATATATAGAAAAAGTGTATACTTATATTTAGAGTTTGTTTACATAAAGACATGGAGCAGGTTTTAAATAAAGGCTTTTGGAAAAGTTTTTTCCCTCCCCCACAATAAAGTAAATAAAAAAGGGAAAGCAGATGCTCTCCCTTCATTGTACAAATCTGTACCAACTTTCGTTGCGTAGCGCGTCGAAAAACTAAAACTGAATGCGGCTGAGTTCTTTGTAAGCTTCCATAACTTTACCGCGTACAGCACTGGTAAGGCTCATAGCAACGCTTGCTTTTTGTAGAGTAATCATAAGCTCATGCACGTTTTGATTACGGCCAGAAGCAAAGTCATCAATGGCGTGGGCTTTGGCTTTTTGCAAAGATTGCAATTTGTTCATGCTGTTGGCCACAGTATCCGTAAAGGTATTTTGGTTAGCCACTGGCAAGGTTTGTGTCACTTGCTGCTTAATAAAATCTGAATGAGCGCCGAAGTTTTCGCCGCGGTCTACGCTGTCACGAAGCAAGGATTGATCGAGCACATTGGCAAAATGTGTGCTGCCGTTAGAAGAGCCTACGGTGGCTTGCTTCAAAGAGGCTTCGGTTTGTCCAAAGTTTTGTAATGCCTTGCTGTATGCCTTGAGTCCTACTGTGTTAATACTCATATTATTCTCCTTGCGTTAACGCAGTGTCAAAATTTATTATTTTCCGATTTCTAAAGCTTTTGCGTACATTTGCTTGACGGCGTCCATAGTGGTTACGTTGGCTTCATAATTGCGCTGGGCAGTCATAAGGTTTGCCATTTCTTCTACCACGTTGATATCTGGGTAAAAGACGTATCCATCGGCATTGGCGTCAGGGTGGCCTGGTTGATACACTTGTTTTAAAGGACGGCTGTCTATGGAAACCGCCATAACGCGTACCCCTTTCAACTCACGGTCCAAAGCTGTGCGCATGTGTTTAGAAAAAGGATCATCCACATCTGTTGCCGCTCTGACTACGGTGCGCCTTTGATAAGGTCCGCCCATAGGGGTGCGCGTAGTCTTGGCATTGGCAAGGTTCATTGAGATGACATTCATCTGTGTGCGGTCTGCGGTGAGAGCAGAGGCGCTAATGTCGAGTGCTGTCATGAAATCCATTATTGCTTGCCCTCCGTGATTATAGTTTTAAGCCCTTCGAAATTCTTTTGAATAACTTGGGTCAAAGCTTGATATTGAAGCTGATTCTTTGCCAGCTTGGTCATTTCTTTATCAAGGTTCACCCTGTCCTCGCCGTGAACTTCGCGTGGGGTGAATTTTTTAAACCAATCAGCTTCAAAATTTTCAATGGTGAAAGCTGTGGGAATATGACCGCCAGCAGTGCGGGACATACTTCCCTGCATATCAAGGCCGAGAGCTTTTTGTAACTCGCTTTCAAATTCCAATTCACGAGGTTTGTATCGTGGTGTATCAACGTTGGCGAGGTTACTGTTAATGACGTTTTGACGTTGCAAACGCATGTCGAGCACTTTGCTGACTAATTGTATTTGTGATGAAAAAAGATCGCTCATAAGG
>CAYJFR010000091.1:0-8710 GCA_964369335.1 uncultured Desulfovibrionaceae bacterium
GCAGCGCGTTTTAGCTGAGCTATACGTGTAGAAGAAAAACGTGTCCCTTGTAAGGTTTTCGTTCTTTGGTGTTGTGGCGTAGTCAAGGTGGGGTGAAGAGCTGAAGCCTCTTTTTGTTCTTCGTAGGCAAATTGTGTGGCTTCTTGTTCTTTTTTCTCTAGGTAAAAATACATGACGACGCACAGACAGAAAAGAGTATAGGTAATAGTGGAGTAGGCTTGAGAAAGTAGAGATGCTGCCATACAATAGCCTAGCAAGCAGAGACGTAAAGAAAGGAATAAATTTCTTTCTAATTGTGGCAGATACTCTGCCTTGCTTCCACGCACAGAGAGACGGTATATGAAAAGCAGTATGCCACAAAAGGCATAAAAACCACCTACACCAAGATCTACAGTTATTTCTAAGAATGTATTGTGGGGAGCTTTCCATGGCCCATCGGTCAATGTGCCAATACCTGTCATAAATTGCCCAATGCCTACACCGAAGATCGGTCTACGTAAAACAACTTCTAAGCCTTTTTCCCAAATAACCATGCGCCCAGCGCCAGCTTCAAAATTGTAATCTGTACCGTCTTGTACTTGTTGTAAGCGTTCCCATAAAGCGTCGCCAGCCATGGCTACAAAGATAAACCCTCCAATAGTGGCAAGGGTAATAAGAAGCATACGTTTCTTTTTGAGTAATATAATAGCATAGGCTGTTACAGCGACCATAGAAAGAAAGCCGCCGCGTGAACCACTGAGTGCAATACTAGCTACCGCTCCACCACTGGTGGCTAGAGCGAGTATTTTAACTATAAAGTTTTTATGGCTCACAAGCATAATGGCAAGAGGTAAAAAAGTGAGACACAGTAAAGCTATATCATTGGGGTCGTAGGTGCTGCTTACTGCAATTCGTCCTGTAGCTTTATTTAAGAGCATTTGTGCAGAAATAAAAAGAAGTACAGATGTAATTGCCAATAACATGGAATACATCCTTTCTTTACCTAAAGCCACAATAACGGAGGCAGTTAATAATAAACGTAAAAAATCCATACAGTCTGTTAAAGCGCTACTGCGATAAACGCTAAAAGGCACGCCCAGTATGGCTAAAACCATCATGATGATAAGGTAGGTTTTAATAGGACTGTCGCGCATGAGAATACCAATGTCTTGTGTATTCCGTGAAAGTACGGCGCAAAGCCCAAAAGCAACACTCACCTTTCCTAATTGTAGTGGTGTCAAAAAAGGGAACATCTCTTGAAAGCGTCCTAAAAAGACGAAAAGAAGAAACCAAAGGGTAACAGTAAGCATGGTTTGTATATTACTCCCAAACTCCAGGAAGAGAATCTTTTTTTCGATGTAGCAATTTATTTAAGACTAGATTGGTAGCCCATGTGAAAAAAGGGAGAGGGTCTTTTATGTTCCAATCGTCATTGGCTGTATAGTGCACAGGGCTAAAAATTGCTTTACGTATGTATTGTAAAGGCTTTTCAGACTCTTTACACTCGGCAAGTACACGAAAAATATCTCCGCCAAGCCAGCGAGTACGGGTTCCTATGCGTGCCTCTTGAGGAATAAAGTCGGTATTATTTTGAGCAAGAAGCGCATAGTAGAGGGGATAATCCACACCTGCAGCAATATTGTGCTTTACTGAACCCCAAAAACGCGGATTGGCATCAATGAGATAGCTTTTACCGGTTTTTTCTTCAAAAATAAAATCCATTTGGCAAACGCCATTCCAGTTGAGGTGGTCAAGTAAGGCTTTTAATGAGGTTAATGCACTAGGATAAAGGTGGCTTAGGCGCGTTGTAGATTGACCTACACGAAGAGGGTAGGCTGTGGTTAGGCTATACGAGTCAGAGACAATATGTTTGCCTTGATGATATATACCGCAAGCGCCTATAAGCTCTCCTTCAATGATGGCTTGCACAATATAATTGGAGGGATTTTCAATTTCTGTTGTAATGACAGTAAGAAAGTTTGAAGCTTGAGTAAATTTTTGCATATCCCAGCCGCCGCCGCCCTGTTTGGGTTTGAGCATAAGAGGAAAAGGTAAGTTTTGAATTTCTGTTTTATTTTCTAAAATTTCTGTTAATTCCCATGTGGGTGGGGTATCCACATTAAGTTCTTTTGCAAGATTTGTTAAAGAGCCTTTAGCATGAAGCTGTAACACTTTTTCATATTCAGGAAAAAGAAAGCCTACCCCTGTCTCTTCAAGGATGTGTTTATGTTTTAAGCAGGTATATGTTTCTTCTAGTACGGGCATAATAATATCTATCTTTTTTTCTCGTATAAAATCAGCAAGGCTTTGCACAAAAGCTTGCTGTTGTGTGAAAGGAGCAGGGTAGGTCATGCGTCCAGTACAATAGCGTGACATGCCCGCCATACTAAAAGAATTTTGCTCCCCGATATAGACTTCAAAGCCATTTTTGGCAAGACTGCAACAAAGAGCGTAAGCAACGCGTGTGCTTCCTGAAGTAACGAGGACTTTAGGCATGATTTTTTCCTTTTGAATGGCGTGTAAAATTGTATAAAAGCTGTGTGCTATTCTTTAATGTCTATGAAATCTACTTGGTCCATTCCTACCAAGTGTTTATAGCTTTCTCTTTGTCGTAAAACATGAACGCCTGCGTTATCCACAGCTACAATGGCGGCACGTGGAAAGGCAAAGTTCATGGCATAGGAGGAAAAATACGCTCCGGCATCCATGATGGCTAAAATATCGTTGACTGCAAGCTCTGGCAATGCTTTGCCTCTGTATAACCAATCTGAACGAGTACAGACCCTCCCTGTGACAATGTATTCGCGACATAAGGGGCGGTTTACATCATTGGCTAGTATGGCTTCATGCAATTCAAAATCACAAGGATAGGCATGCGAAAGGCGACCGCCGTCTGTAATAGCATAAGGTGGTTTTTGCGGTGGGTGCTTTAAAGAATTGACGCTGGTGAGCATAAATTCCCATTGGCTAGTGAGCATTCGACCCGGCTCAATAATTATCATGGGCACCGCAAGTTGATGTTCTTTACAAAAGCTATGCAGAGTGTGCGCAATGGCGGTAAAATATTGACGCAAGCCTTGATACGGTTCAAGATACGCACTTTTAGGTAAAAGCCCAAATAGTCTGTAGAGCGCATACTCTTTACTGGTCATATTTTTGCTGGTGGGTACTCCCATACCTCCGCCAATATCTAAGTAGCGTATGTTCACATTATGGCGCTCTTTAAGCATAAGCATAAACTTTAGAGCTTTTTCAACACAGTGTACATGATAATCACTGTTTTTTGCATTGCTCATGGTATTAAAATGCAGACCGCAAAAATCAAAATGATCTTGGTTTGTAAGCAGTAAGTGTAAAACTTTTTGCATATCCTCAGAATCCATAAAGACGCCGAGTTGTGTATCAAGACTCATACCAAGACGTACACCTACGCGCGCCTTTTTGTTCTGCTTTTTACTTTCTTCCAAAGTAATGTGTGCCTCTTCAATATTGTCAATATTGATAAGCGCTCCGGCAGTTACAGCGCGTGCAATGCCTTTATGTGATTTATCAACGCCGTTAAAAACAATTTTCTCTGGAGCAACACCAAGACTTTCAGCTACCCAATATTCATAACCAGAAATAACTTCAGCACCTACGCCCATAGAGTGTAAAATTTGTAATATACCGGGAATACAGTTGGTTTTATAGGAATAGGTAATCATGGATTGCTCAAAAAGATCATCTAAGATTCCTTGTACCATTGTAACATGTTTTTTTAACGCTTCTGTATGCACCACAAGTAAGGGCGTGCCAAATCGTGCGGCAAGATCTATGCAAGATGTTCCATTGACTGTGAGTTCACCTTGCGCATTGCTTTGTAATTCCCAAAGAGAGGGCGAGGGGGGGCCTTGCTGTAGCTGTTGTTTAATGGAAATTTTTTTTAGCTGCTCGCCTATGGTATGAAGTATGCGCATAGTATCCTCTGTGAAATCTTTTTTACTAATAATTATATATTATAAAAGGTAATTATGAGCATTACTCACCCTTGGGATTCCAAGTGACAAAGTTTTTACCTTGCCAAAAATGTATAAGCCCATAAACACCGGCGGCGCTTTGCATAAGAAAAAGGCGACAAATGCGCCCTGGCATTTTGGCTTTGTCTCCAAGGGCGGCGCACACAAAGAGCGTACAAGCTCCTACAAGTCCTAAAGAGGTAAAGCATCCTTGTGTGAGTAGAGCTGTGAGGGTAAAGAGAATAAGCCAAGGTAAGGCGAGCCAGCGTAAAATTTTATGGGTAAAAAATTGCCATAAAAATCCAAAGCGCTTGTGGCGTAATAAAGGACGAAGATAGGTGAAGAACACATACCAAGACTGTGCCATAATACGTGTTTGACGCGCAAAAGCATTGTAATCGTCTTCGGCAGGTTCGCTCACTAAAGCTTCTGGTTCTGCTAAAGCCTTTCTTCCTGCCAAGATCACCTGTATGGGATGGGCAAGGTCATTGATGATTTTTTCGGGCAATTCTTGGTAAAGTTCGCGGCGCATGGCATAGATAGCACCGTCAGCACCTGCAATGCCGTAAAGAGCCCCTTCATAATCTTTAAGCCACTCTTCATATTGGCGATAAAGGCTTCCTGTGCTTTCAATGCCTCTTTTGTCTTTGTAGACACTGCGTCCACTCACAAGCCCCACAGCTTTTTGTGTGAAAGGTGTGACAAGACGGCGCAGAGCGTCACTACGTAGCATACTGTCCGCATCGGTAAATAAGAATATTTCCCCGTGAGCCTCTGCGGCGGCTCTGTTTAAAGCTTGTGTTTTGCCTGCACGTGTTTCTTGGCGTAAGAGGCGTATTCTTTGCGAAAGCGTACTTTCTAAAGGCGTGTAGGAGAGAATAATTTCTTCGGTGGCATCGGTGCATTGGTCAGAAACAATGAGCAATTCAACTTTTTCTTGTGGGTAGTCCAGAGCAAGAAAGTTTTCTATTTTTTCAGCAATGTTTTTTTCTTCATTGTAGACAGAAAGCAATATGCTGACGGAGGGAAGATCGTCGTCTTGTGGTGGTATAAGAGGCTTTCTGTACTGATGTATGCGTTGTAAAAGCATAAGACAGCACGGATAAATAACAAGAGGATATACGAGAAGAAAAGCAAATAGCCAAAAAAGAAAAGTCATAATTTATCCCTGTATTGTGTTGTGTTGAAGAGACGTTTCGGCGAAGAAGTGAGCTATGGTGTCAAAATCTCTTCCGCGTACTTGGTCATGTGTGGGAAGAGTGATGAGATTGTCTGCCAAATAACGCGCACCTGCAAAACGTCTGTCTGCGTCCATATCTAAAGAAGCTAAATGCGGTTTAAGTTCAGGCACAGCATACAGTGGTTGTGGAAATCCACGACTTATACCAAGTTTTTTTGCTGTAAGCCCAGAATTATGTTGCAAAAGTTTTTGTATATAGCCTTCAGACCCCAGCTCAGGCAGAACGGGGTAACGTAGATAGATGGGTCTTGTTTGCTCTGCTGTGGGAATACTACGTAATTCCTTTTGTGTTTCTAAAAGTCTGGAATAACGTGAGGCCCACTGACGTCTTTGAGCATTGGCAGATTTTAATAAGGGTAGGGCGGCCGCTGTAAGTCCCATGCGATATGTGGAAAGAGCGCCGTCAGGGAAATGTGGTTCAAAAATGGACGCACCTATATTAAGCCAAGGTAAAGAAGCGGGCAAAGTGTACCATAAAGGGCGGCGTAAGGTGAAAAGAGCCAATGATTTTATGATATTGGGCATGTCCGACCAAGGGGAAGAAGGCTTTTCCTTGGTGTATACTTCTTCTATGGTGGCGTACAGGGCAGAGGCTATTTGCGATATATCAGTAAGCACTATACCGCCTTCAACGGAGGTAAGCGGCTTGCCGCGGCTCAAACTGAAAAGCCCCACATGTCCCATACATCCCGCATTTTCGTGATGTACCGTACTGCCCATGGCTTGCGCCGCATCGTCCACAAGAAAAGCGCCCACATGATTGGCTACTTCCTTGGCAGGAGCGCCCGCAAAGGGAAGACCAAATTGATGACAAAGGACTATGGCTAGGGTTTTATCACTGGCTGCCGTTTGCATAGAGGCATAATCAGGAGCAAGTGTGTGCGGATCCACGTCGTACAGTTGCACCTCAAAACCAGCATGCGCCACCGCTGAGGGAACAGAGTAAGATACGTAAGCAGGAATAAGCACTTCTGTACGTGTATTTTTTTCTGACGGTGGTAGACACTTTTGTAAAGCTTTAAGCGTCAGAGCTAGACCTGAACGTCCTGAATCTGTAAGAATACAGTGTTCAACGCCAAAATAACGCATAATTTGCGCTTGTACGTCTTTTTCGATTTCTTCTTTTTTTAAGGAGAGAAGACCTTGTACAAGGCTTTTTACAGGCAGCGGAGCTCCAGCAGGTGGAAGGGTGCGCCACCAAGAGGGGGAAAGATTACTCATTAGGGGATACCACGCACAATTTTAGGACCAAGGGCATTGGCAACACACAAAGGCAGTTTTTTCCATGCCGCTATGGCCATTTGATATTTAGGATTATTTACGGAAAGTTTTGGTAACTCAGCGCCTTCAGGGAGGATATATTCCCAGTATAAAGGAACTTCACGCACGCCCCATTGTTTTTTGAAAGACCAAGGGCCACTTTGCGGTGTTGAGCGCCCAAAGTCAAAAAAGCGCATGCCTTCTTGGGTGGAAATATGCAAAGCTTCCCAGTAAAGGCTATGGTTGGGGCACACATTACGATGTGCCAAAAGAGACGAAGCCCAAGGCATTTGCATAGTGTCGCCGTAGCGATATAAAATGCCAGAGGCTATGCACAGTCCGTCACGGTACACGCAGAGAATTTCTGTTTCTTTGGGAAGATATTCTAACACCGTGGCAAAAAAAGATTTGGCGTATACAGGTGTGCCTAAATCACGCATATTTACGCAAAATACAGCGTAAAAATCGTCTAAAAGCTCCTTGCCGCCGCGTACAACACTCAATCCATTTTTTTGAGCTTTGCGCACTTGGTTACGTACTTTGTCTTTAAAGCCCTTCCAAAGAACCTCAGAACTATCGGGTAAATCTAAAATCATGGAAACTTTATGGTCAGCTTTGGCAGGTAAATCAAGACCGCAAGGATGCATATGCCGCAATTCTACAGAAGAGGATTTGAGGTCTTGGCGCAGTTTTTGAGCTGCGTGCATAAGTTGCGTGGCTGCTTCAGGGCTGTCGCTTAATATACCGCCATAATTCACAAAAGGAAGAGAACATAGTAAGGAACCAAAAATCTTTGAGTTCACATGTGTTATGGGCAGAACGCCCACAATCTTTTTCTGCTCTGTGGCATCGTGCTCAAAAGCTATCAAAGCATGAGTATCATGCCCAAAGGCTTTTTTAAAAATAGTAAACCATGCTGGCAAGGCATAACCCCAAGAGTTGTCCTTGCTCCGTACATAGTCTTCCCATAAGGTTTTTTCTTGCTCTACAGCGACGCGGGGATCTGTGAAGGATAAATGGCATATTTGTATATTAGACATGCGAAAGTGCCTCTTGAAGAACTGTGTTCATGGGAGCAAAGCTGTGACGCTTAAAAAGATAGCGCAACTTACTTTCCGTGCTGGCTAAATTTATATAATGACGGAAACGTGACTTTAAAGGGCCTTGCATACGAGGCTGATTGGGGTCAATTTCCCAAGGATGAAAATACAGTGTGCTTGCATGACCAGATTTTTCTAAACGGTTAAAACCTGCTGACATAAGAGATACAGGTAATAAGCGTAAGTAGCCTCCACCAGAAAAAGGTAAGGTGAGCTGTTTACCAAGGAAAGAAAATGCCATGGTGCTGGGGGGAAATTCTTTTAAACTTCCATGCTCGCGTATGATAATATGCGGAAAACGCTGCGCTCCGGGGATACCATAAACATCGTGGTGAATGGGGAAGATACTGGAATCATATTGAAAACCAGCTTCTATAAGTACATCCAATGCCCAGAGAGTTTGTTTGGTTATAGTATAGCTTGGGGCGCGATAGCCTTCAACGGCTTGCCCAGAAATATCTTGTAACAGTTTACGAGAGCGCGTGACATCTTCTTTAAAGTTTTGGGGGCTGAGGCTTGTGATACGCGCGTGACCATAGCCATGACAGCACACTTCATGCCCTTCTTGTGCCATACGTTTTACAATATCAGGATAACGCTCCGCTACCCATCCAAGGACAAAGAATGTAGACTTGAGGGAAAGTTCATCAAAAATATCAAGGATTTTATGGGTATTTTGAGAAACTCGATGTGGTAATGAATCCCAAGTGGATCTGTCAACGGAATTTTCAAAAGCGCTTACTTGAAAATAATCTTCTACATCTACCGTGAGGGCAATGGGCATATTTTCTCCTCAAAAGGGACAAATAAATGATACTCCCTTTTGTGCATAACAAAAAACAAGATTAGAAAGTGTAGTTAAAATCGAACATCACTTGATTAGCAAAATAGGCGTCTTCTTCATAGGGAATGGTATATTCTATCCTATGAGATAATGATATAGTGGCTTCAGGACTCAGCTCATAGCGAAGTCCATAATTGCCTGTATGATTATGCTCGCCTAAAGCGTGGTTTTCATAAATAGTTGCACTGTATCCCAAGAAAGCAGAAAGACGGTCGGTGAGTTCGTAATCAAAATTGAGTGTGGGCGAAAATGTATTGCCCTGTTCGTCATCTTCTCCTGAGATATTTTTGTT
>CAYJFR010000092.1:0-8665 GCA_964369335.1 uncultured Desulfovibrionaceae bacterium
AGGTTGATAAACTTGAAATATGAAATAAATTCAATGCTCTTGATTGTTTTGTAAGGAAATCTACCGCCGTGTATTCTATTTGTTTACGCAGCACATAAAGCTTTGTTTCAAGCTCCTCTTTTGATTTTACTTTTCCCTTATAAGTAAAAAGAATATGCTTAAATTCAGGAAGAGTTGAAAGTACTTTTCTTGAAAGTATTGAGATGTCAGTGGGAACTTCCCTCACTGCGGCAACGTTAAAAGAAAACTTCTCAGCCACTGTAGTAATAATATCAAGCAAATTTTCCTGCAAGAAAGCGTCAATGGGTAAAAAGAAAGCGCCAAGTCCCCATTGTATCTTATCATTAAGCATTTGAGGAAAAATATTTCCAAAAAATTCCCTAGGAATCGGCATCAAAATACCTGAACCGTCCGACATCTTTTCATCGTCGTCACATCCGCCTCTATGGGTCAAATGTGACATAGCTGTAAGCGCATGTCTTACTATTTGATGCTGTGGTTCATTATCTAAATTACCGACAAAGCCAACACCGCAGGCATCGTGTTCGTCTTGAAAGTTATAAAGTGACTCCATATAATTCCTTTTTCCTAGATAGAACGTATCACTGCGCTCAAAAGCGCGGTTTTTGGCTTATTCCGGTGGTACGCCACCGCGTCAAACTGCCGTTTGCCATTAGATGCTTCTCAAAAAATACTTTTGTATTATTATGAGATAACTTTTAAAGAGTTTTTCGAGAGAGGGAAAGCACAAATATATCAAAGTGTGCTCCCCCCTCCAAATACAAAACCTAAATTTTAATGTATCCAAAGCAGCTCATGATACTTAGGTAAAGTCCACTCACTGTCATCGATGACTTGCTCAAGAGCGTCAGAGTATTTTCTGCACGCATCCATAGCAGGAATAATTTCGTTGAGAGCATATTCTGCATATTCTGCAGTTTCATCGTGAGGAATGTTAGCAAGAGCGTCGGCAAGTTTATCAACGCTTGTGCAAAGGTTGATGTGATTATCGCGGATATACATGAAAGCTTTTTGCTCCATAGCAGCATCGCCAATAAGGTCAGCAGTAGATTTCACGAGTTTAGCCGCTTGAATTTGCGCTCTTTGAACAACAGGTATAACGCGTTCTTTTACCATAGAAAGCGTGACTTGCCCTTCGATAGTAATTGTTTTTGCATACGCTTCCAAGAAGATTTCTTGACGAGCGTGAATTTCTTTTTCAGTGAATACGTTAGCACGTTTAAATACTTCAACAACGCTAGGATGTGTGAAGCGTTTAAGACCAGATACCGTGTTTTGAAGGTTTAAAAGACCACGTTTTTCAGCTTCTTCGTGCCATTCTTTGGAATAACCGTTACCATTGAAAACAACAGCCATATGTTCACGGAAGACTTTAGGAAGAATTTCTTGAAGAGCTTCTTGAATGGTTTTGCCTGTATTCATGATGGCTTCAATTTCGTCGCTAATTTCATCAAGAGCACAAGAAACAATAGAGTTGAGAGCAAAGTTGATGGGAGATACGGATTGTGATGAACCAACAGCTCTAAATTCAAATTTGTTACCTGTAAAGGCAAATGGGCTTGTTCTGTTTCTGTCAGAAAGGTCACGCGGAAGCACAGGAAGTGATGAAACACCGATTTCAATGCCTTTTTGCATGGTGGAAAGACTATCACCGCCGGCAATGATGGTTTCAAGAACTTCAGTAAGCAAATCACCAAGATAGATGGATGTGATTGCCGGAGGTGCTTCATTGGCACCAAGACGGTGATCATTACCTGCGCCTACAGTACCAAGACGTAACACGTCTGAATGTTCATGAACGGCTTTGATAAGGGCAGCAAGGAAGACGAGGAAGCGTGCGTTTTGTAAGGGAGTTTCGCCCGGATCAATAAGGTTATTGCCCTCTGAATCGCACAGTGACCAGTTATTGTGTTTACCACTACCGTTCACACCTGCAAAGGGTTTTTCGTGAAGTAAGCATACAAAACCGTGTTCCGATGCAGTGACTTTCAACATATTCATGATAAGCATGTTATGGTCTGTTGCAAGGTTTGCTTCTTCATATAAAGGAGCAAGCTCAAACTGTGCTGGAGCAACTTCATTGTGACGTGTATGTACAGGAATGCCCAGTGCAAATAAACGGGTTTCAACATCTTGCATGAAAGCCATAACACGCTTAGGAGTAGCACCAAAGTAGTGATCTTCCATTTCTTGGCCTTTAGCTGAAGGCGCACCTAAAAGGGTACGTCCTGTGAGTAAAAGGTCAGGGCGAAGAGCGGCAAGGCGTGAATCTACCAAGAAATATTCTTGTTCAATACCTGCCATAGGACGAACAAATTCAACTTTGTCATCACCAAACAGGCGTAAAACTCTTACTGCACTTTTTGAAATAGCGTCCACAGAACGAAGAAGCGGAATTTTTCTGTCTAATGCTTCACCTGTGTAGGAGTAGAATACTGTAGGAATGTGCAGCGTATGCCCGTATTTACCAGGAAGTAAAAAAGCAGGAACGGTAGGGTCCCAAGCTGTGTAACCGCGAGCTTCAAATGTTGAACGAATACCGCCTGAGGGAAATGAAGACGCGTCAGGTTCGCCGCAAATAAGCATTTTGCCTGAGAATTTATTGATAAGATGTCCGTCAGGAGTAGGCATAAAGAAAGCATCATGTTTTTCAGCAGTGACGCCGCTCATAGGTTGGAACCAGTGCGCGTAGTGCGTGGCACCGTGTTCAACAGCCCAGTCTTTCATGGCGTTGGCAACAACATTTGCCACTTCTTCTGTGAGACGTTCACCACGATTGATAACGCTGTCCATGGCCTTGTATATATTTTGCGGAAGACGCTGACGCATGGCGTTAAGGCTGAATACATCTTTACCATAAAGAGCTTCAAAATTAAATTGAGGTTCAAGTGGTGTAAGTACTGAAGTTACATCACCTTCCATCATACTTGCTTCCATAATCGCTTTGTTTCTGATTGAACTCATAACTTATCCTTTTTTATAAAAAACGTTTTTTTTTAAATTCTGCATAAAACGTACTTTCTACGAATAAGCATAAAGCGTACCAGTCGTGATTTATTAAATAAAATAAGTGTATTAAAGTGTTTTGTCTTCCTTTATACTTCCAAAAATGCGCTATTTTTCTACATTTTGGTAGTTAAATGAGTGTTCTTCTCGGCTCTTTACTTAGTACCAGCTAAAATTACAATGAAATTTCAAAAGATTACAGCAAAATCTACTTTTTGGTAGTTTTAAATATTTTATCATGAAGGCTATAATAAGGTTTCAAATAATATTATAATGAAATTTCAATATATTATAAGAAATCTACTTTTTGGTATTTTTACCTTTTGCCATGACAGAAATGTTATTTTTGCGGAATTTTTTTTCATTGTTTACTTATATAAAGCAGTAGGGCAGTTGACGGAATAATCCAGAAAGTTTTTTGCAAGGTGTTAAAATATATGTAACTCAAGAAAAAATGCTGTTTGCGTAATAAAATATAAAGCTGTCTCTAGTTAGAGACAGCCCTAGTTTTTTTATAAAAAACACCGCCACCTACGTAATTATTTGCGTAGATGGCGGTTGACTATGATTAGGCTTTTTGTTGCATGGTGGTAATAAGTTCGCTGAGTGCTCGACTTTGTGAACTCAGTTGCTCAATGGCATTAAGAGATTCTTGCATACTGGTAGAGGTCTGCGCTGCCAGTTGATTCACCTCTGTGAGTTGTGTGTTCACGTTTTGGCTATGCTGGGCTTGTTGCACGCTGGATGCGGCGATATTTTGTGCCTTATTGGTGGTTTGTTCCACCATATCCATAATGCTTTTAAATACCGAGCCTGTTTCATTGACTAGCTGACTGGTTTTTTGCACTTCAACGGCCGATTCATTTACCTGTTCCACGCTGACACGTACGCTGTTTTGAATGGCAGTGATGGCTTGTTGTACCTGCGTTGTAGATGCCATGGTTTTTTCTGCAAGCTTGCGTACTTCATCGGCAACGACGGCAAATCCGCGCCCAGATTCTCCTGCGCGTGCAGCCTCAATAGCGGCATTAAGGGCTAAGAGGTTGGTCTGGTCGGCAATATCGCCAATGGTGATAATAACTTCATTAATGGCGTTGGCATTTTCGTTCAATTGCTCCATTCCGCCCTTGAGTTTTTCGGACTGTTCTTCCACGGCATGAATACTCTTAATAGCCTTTTCTACAACATCAGAGCCAACTATGGCTTCATTTCTTGCCTGTTCTGAAGCTTCTGAGGCTTCTTGTGCCATACTTGCCATAACATTTACATCATCATTCATGGTATGCATGATAGAGCTGGCGGCGGCGGCACGCTCTGCTTGTGTGGTGGCAATTTCTTCAGAGTAGGTCAGTTGTGTGCCCAATTCTTGCGAAGAATGTGCTACCTGCGAAGAAATATGTGTTGCTTGCTCTGCCACATGCAAAATAGTTTGTTGTGTGGCTTTAAAGGCGGTGATGTCTGTAATAAGTTGGAGCAGAGCGTTGACTTCGCGAGTTTTGCTGTCCACAAGAGGGATGGCATTATACACAATATCAAGACTGCCTGCTTGAGGATGCGCTACGGTTTCGCCGCCTTGTGGGTGCTTTGTGGTAAGAGCTTTTTGAAGACCATCTTGAGGTGTTGCGTCGTCTTCGCGATTAAAGAGCTCTTTACAGGCTTTGTCACGATAATGAGGGCCAGCAAGGGCAACGCCGGCATTGTTGACGTATTTGGCCTTTAATTGCGCGTCAAGCACCACCACAGGCGAGGGAATATTGTCAAGAACCGTGATATAGCTGTCAATAATGGCGTTAGTGCCTGCAACAAGGTTGGCAAAATCGCCGTCAAAGCTTTTGCTGTCTGACTTAGCCAGAAGATCCCCTTGCTTAATGGCAAGTTCAAGCCTGTTGTATTCAGCAATAATACTGCGTAATACTTCCGATATATTTTGTAAGGACTCTGCCAGCATGCCTATTTCGTCCTTGCTGGTCTTTTTTATAGTGACATCTAATTTACCTTGAGCGATATTGTGTGCAAATTTTACGGAAGTCATGAGCGCTTTACGTAGATTAAAGACACAGAAGCCTGTAACAAGCACAATAATGACAGTTACAAGAGCTGAAATTCCAAAAATTCTTTGGCCTATGTCTACGCTGGAAGCGTTGGCTTCTACTTCGTCTAAAGCTGCAATGGCAATCCAGCCTGTGTCTTTTTGCTCGTCATAATAGGCAAACTTTTTCTCGCCATTGAGCTTAAAATTAAGATTGCCAGATTTTGTTTGCATAATATCTCTGCCCCAAGGGGTGTCATTGAGCTGCAATTTTAGGACATTGGAAGGATTATTGCTGAGGAACACAAAACCATTTCTGTCCGCCACCATAAAAGAACCTTTTTGCCCCAAGGGAATTCTCTTACTAAAGGTATCGTCCAGATAGGTGACGTTAAACACCACGCCAATAATGTTTTTTGTGCCTGTTTTATATACAGGTGAAGAAACAGCATAAACCACACGTCCTTTGAATAAGAAGGGTGCGCCTGCTGTGACATGGCCTTGCATGGCATTGGTAAACATATAGTCACGAGAAAAATCTTTACCGATCAAATCTTGCTCGGTATGGCGCAAGGTGATGCCTTTGGTATCTATAATACCAAGCATGGCATAGCTATAGGTTTTGCGCATGTTGACAATACGGTCAATGGCACCTTGGGTGTTGGCAGCCACTTCTTCAGGGCTGCCTGCAAGATAGGGTTGTAAAAGCCCTGTTTGAGAAAGAGATATGGCGTTAAGCACATTGAATTCATGAATACCATTAAGTTCTGAAATAGTATTGTTTACAGCCATAACATTTAAGTCTTGCTGTGCTGTGAGCATGTTTTCGGAGCTCATATCGTAGGTGATATAGGCTATACAGCTCATACCTAACAGAATAATACTACACATAGGCAAAAGAATTTTGGTCGCAACTTTCATAACACATCACTCCTTACAGTATATTCTACATAATCGTACATTTTTGTAAAAATATTAGTAGTAAGCGTGAATATTTTTGAACAAATTTTGTGGAGCGTGTGATTTGCTGTTTGTTAAGCTCTCTCCAAAAAAGCCATGGCGTCATTGTGAGAGAGCAGTGTATCAGGAAAGGCGTTTTTGAAGTTCTTTAAGCAAGGCTTCGCGTAAGGGGGTGGGGTAGTTTTCTTGGTTTTCTATACAGTAAAACATACGGTCAAAGCTGACACCGCTCACGGGCACAATAAAGAGTGTTTCATTGCGTATTTCTTGTTCCACAACACGCGGAGAAAGACAGGTCAGTGTGTTGGGATTGTGGAGAACATGCTTGATGGCGTCGGTATGGGCAAGCTCTAAAGATTGCTGTGGGCGTAAACCTAGGGGAGCAATATGACGTAAAAATGTTTCTCGCGTGCCGGAGCCTGTTTCACGCAGAAGCCAGAAATATTGCATAAGCTCTTCTATGGTATGTGACTTGCTGGCCAACTCTTTGTCAGCAGTGACAACCACGAGCTTTTCTTGCCCTATGGGAGTGACTCGCAGGTTCACCGTGTTTACATCGCCTTCCACAAAACCTATATCAAGATGTCCGCTTTCCACTTGTTGTACAATTTCGCCTGTATTGCCCGAAAGGCAGTCCAGTTCTACATGCGGATAGCGGACTTTCATGTCATAGAGTATTTGCGGAATGACCCAGTTGGCAAGGGTGACAGAAGCGCCTATGAAAAGTTTGCCAAGTAGCTCTTCGCTGGAGAGTAGAGCAAGAACATTGCTTAATTGATGATAGAGGGGAGATAGACGTTTTTCTAAAAGGCGCCCTTTTTCGTTGAGGCGAATGCCGCGTCCTACGCGATCAAAGAGGGTTACGCCAATTTCTGCTTCAAAATCGCGTAAAGCGCTGGAGACTGCCGCTTGAGAAATGAACATACGGTGCGCCACATCGCGCATATTAGGCGTTTGCGCCAAAGCTAAAAACACTTCCATATACCGTAATGTCATTTGCTATACCTCTTTATTTTTATATTTTTTGCATATCCCGTGAGATATAAAAATTGCTGTGAGTTTTGTAAAGCTGTAAATATAAAAAAAGTGTGTGTAGGCGGAAATAACCTACACACACTTCTGCAAAAGTATCATATATGTGCGCTCTACTTATTTGTTACCGTATAGGTGTAAACCAATAACAGCGGTAAGAAGGGTAGCTACGGTGCAAAGGGAAGTGATGAGCATAACTTTAGCATGTAAATCCATGATATGACTCCTTATCTAAGCTTTAAGGTGTATGAAGAAAAATTATTTATTGCCGTAGAGGTGCAAGCCAACAACAGCGGCAAAAAGGGTAGCGATGGTGCAAAAAGATGTGATAATCATAACTTTAGAATGTAAATCCATGATGAACTCCTTAAAAAAATTGTAGTGAATATATTATTTATTGCCGTAGAGGTGCAAGCCAACAACAGCGGCAAAAAGGGTAGCGATAGTGCAGAAAGAAGTGATAAGCATAACTTTAGAATGTAAATCCATGGTGAACTCCTTAGTGAGCGTTAAGGGTAAAAAGAATCGTATTTCTTGCTGTACAAAAAATGTTTTCCTCATCTCTTGAGTACATGTATACGGTACGTCAAAAAAAGTGACAAATGGTTAAAAGTGGTTGAATTGATAAGATATTTTTATTGATTCATTGTGCGAAGTATCACATGGGCTCTTCATATTTTGTGCTTCTTCATAATAGAGGATATGTGCAAAATACGTATTTTTTGGATTATTTTTGAGAATATTTCATGAAAATATGAGCAAAAATGGAGTAAAGCGCATTTTTAGAGCTGTAAAGGGAAAAAAGCGTGATAAGTTTTTATTTTCACATGTTTTTTCAACATGCTAGAATAATAGCTTTATATGCTGTATTGGTGAGCTTGATTATTTAAACACAAGCGCGGGTTTTTAAGAACTAAAAAAAGCCATTAACAGGAATTTTTACTGTTAATGGCTCGAATATGCGGGCAAAAAGCTACAAAATTATATTATATTTGTAACAAATATTTCTTGCTATGTAGGAAGGACTTGTAAAATTGTCTTTACCACCTGCTCTATGGGATGTTCTCCTTGAATATGAACATGTGGTTGTAAAGGTAATTCTACCGCCGTTTGTAAGCCCGCCATGGGGCTTGCGTTGGTGTTTTGCTCAGCGGCGTATAAGCCTTTAGGGTCTCTTTTGCGTCGCACCTGCTCTGAAACATCTAAAAAGACTTCTGTATAGCGTGGTAGGTGCTCGCGATTCCACGCGTGTACAGCATGAAAAAGCGATATGGTTGCTACAAGCACAGTATGCCCTTGCAAAGCAATGAGCTGTGCAAAACGTGCATAGGTAAAAGCAAGCTCTTGCCTACTTTGCGCGTCAAAGCCGCTAGTGCTGGCGCCTAAGACGTGACGCAGTGCATCACCGTCCAAGAGTACAGCCTTGTCAAAATGCGTATTGAGCGCCTGTGCAATAGTTGTTTTGCCCGCACCAGAAAGGCCCGTTATCCAAATGACGCGTCCTGACATGCTTAATCCTTTTTACGTGCCACCCAAGCGCGGGTGCGATAGGGGACAGATATTTCTTGAGTCTTGAGGCTGTGCAAATAACTTTCTATTTCGGCAATAATATGCGGG
>CAYJFR010000093.1:0-8553 GCA_964369335.1 uncultured Desulfovibrionaceae bacterium
CTGACAGCACAAATTCTTATGGCCTATCCTTGGCCGGGGAATGTGCGCGAGCTAGAAAATTTTATGGAGCGGCTCAGTATTTTAGCTGACGGCCCTCGGGTGGAAGTGGAAGACTTACCACAAAAGATTTTAGACGCTGTGGGGCCGTTGGAAGAATTGCCCTCCTTAGAAATCGTCGAGCACGCCTTGCTCATGGCAGAAGAAAGTGCCAGCTCTACACAAGAAGAGGACGGCACTCAAGACAGCTCGCAAGAGGAAAGTGCTGTATCTGCGCTTGCAACTTCTTGTGATACAGCAAGCCCAGCGCGTGCACAGTCCTCACAGGGCTTTGTGTGGCCCACTTTGGCAGAGTTGAAAAAACACTCTATGGGATTGAAAGAATTTTTAGATGCCATAGAAGACCGTTTGCTTGATGAAGCCATGGAAAAATCTGACGGAATAAAAAACCAAGCGGCAGAACTTTTAGGTGTTAAGCGTACAACCTTGATTGAAAAGTTAAAGAAAAAAGGTCTTTAGGTTGTTTTTCAAAAAATTGTCACAGCTTTGGAATAATTTTTGCTTATACTACAGTGATGCGTTACTCAATATTCACCGGTAAACGGTCTCTTTTGACGACATTGCAGACGTCCTTTCTTCTAGCTTCTCTAGCTTGGGTTCCTTGCTTGCCATCATCGGCTCTGGCAACCCACTGGCAATGGAGAGACTCTGGAGGGCGTGAGCGTATTGTGATACAGCTTGACGCAAAAAATGCGCAAGAGGCACCTGCGCGTATTACCCGTACTGGGCTTAACACTCTGTTTATTTCGGGAGCTTATGACTCTCAGGGCGCGCTTATGCTGAAAGGCACACGCCCTCCCCATGCAGAGATAGTGGGCGCTGTACAAAAAACTGACAAGGGTCTTGTGGTAGAGCTGACCAACTCAGCCTTTGGCTTTGTGGCAAGACAACCCCATCCAGACCAAGTGGTTATAGATGTGTTCCCCGACCCCTTGGGCGCACGCTGGCAAGCTAGCGGCGGCCTTGCTCCTGTGGACACACCTGTACGCCATTTTACACCACCACCCCTGCTTATGGAAGTGGCTGAAGTTGAAGAATCCTTAGCGGTGGAGGTACCCTCTAGGGCACAAGTACCCGATAGGGCACAAGTTCCAGCACAAGTAGAAGTGGCACAAGTACCCCAAATTCCCCAGACCGTGACGAGCGGTTCTTCTGCCCACTCTTTACAGCCTAAAAATATTGTTGTTCCGCAAATAGCCCAAGTACCCTCTAGGGCACAAACACCCCAAGGGGTACAGGCACCTATGGCACAGGCACCACAGGTACAGGCGCATACTCCTGTTGCTTCGCAAACAAGTGTATCATCCTTACTCAGCCTTGTTTCTGAAGCTCATGCGGCAACAGAAGTACCTGTAGGCAATACTTCAGGAACAGCACAACGCGCAACGCTTATCACACCGCAAGAAATTCAAGCGCCTATTAATAGGTCTGGCCCTGAGTATTGGCCGGTGGAATCGGGCTTGAGCACTTCGTTGAACAGTGCGCCAGTTTCTGCGCCAGCGTCAACGCCTGCACCGACGCCTGCACCTGCGCCACAAACTCCACAAGTGACAGGGCAAGTGGGCGGAGCGGTGAATACTGCGCCTACACCTACGCCGCAAGCACAAGCGCCTACGCCAACACCTACACCTGTAGCACAGGCACCAGTGGCACAGGCACCAGTGGCACAGGCCACAGGACAAGTTGTACAGCCCATTGACCCAGCGCAAAGACCTGATCAACCCGCTGTAGAACCCACAGCAGAAGAGGCGCGCCCTGTCATTTATCACGATGAAGAGGGTAATGTTATTCCTAAGCCTCCTGTGTTGGAAGAAGAGTATGCCAAGGCAACAAGGCTTATGGACGAGGCCAAGTACAGAGAAGCTTTGCCTGTCATCGAATTGTTGTTGACTATGCCTGGCTTGACGCCTGACATGCGTGAGCACGTTTTGTATTTCCGTAGTGACGCTGTGGACGCCATTTATACAGGTAAGCCTTTAGAGGGCTATGAGGATATTGTACGTTCCACCAATGAAGCCATGAATGCCAACTTGCGTTCTTCGCGTGTGCCCGATGCCTTAAATCGCCTCGGTATGGCAAATTTGCGTGTGGATAATCTTGACGAAGCAGAGGGCTATTTTAGCGTATTAAAGCGCCGTTATCCTTATGATAACAATGTGCCCGTGGCTTTCCATCTTTTGGGCAGAGCCAAGCTTGCAAAGAAGCAATATGCCGAAGCCGAGAAAATTTTCCGCGATATTTTGCAAGAATACCCCGATTCTCCTGCTGTGAAAAACGCCACCATTTCCTTGGTGCAAGCTTTGGCAGGGGCGAAAAAATATGAAGAAGCCCTTATTTACGCAGACTTTGCCGATAAGCGCTGGGCGCGGTATTACACTGAAGACCCTGAGTATCTTTTCACCCTAGCAGACATGGACTATAATACAGGGAAAAAAGACCTTGCTCTGGCAAAGTACTGGTTATTGTATAACCTTTTGCCCGACGCAGAAAATGCTCCTGATATACTTGCTATCATTGGTGATTTATACTTCGAAATGCAACAGCCTGACGCCGCCATGGAAGTTTTCATAGATGTAGAAACCTACTTCCCCGACTCAGACGCTGCTATCATCGCCAAATTGCGTTTGGCAGAAAAGGGTGTTCATGACAGCCCCATCAGCATGGCAGAAATGTTTGCTGTGTTTGAAAATCCCGGCACGCCTCCTCCTCAAGTGGTGTACCAAGAGTTGATGAAAGAACGCCCAGAAGATCCCCGCTCCATCACCGCTCAGTTAAAGTACGCCCTTTGGCAGCTTTGGAATAAAGAGTATGTGGAAGGTATGGGCACAGCGGCGGACTTTATTGATTTACACCCAGAAAATGCTGATGTGGAAGTGGCGCGTGACCTTATTATGCGCGGCTTTATGGCAGACTTGAAAAATTCTCTTTTAGAAGAAAATTACGGGCGTATTCTGACACTTTGGAACGGTTTCCCCATTGTTCGCCAACGTTATGGGGATATTGACCCAGATTTACGCAACGCTTTAGCGCGCGGTTATTTAGAGCGCGGTGAAGATGAAAAAGCCATGGAACTTTTTGCGCCATTCTTAAAAGTGCCCAAGCATCCGCAATACAGCGACCCGACTTTTGGCTTGTACTTCAATAAGTATCTCCAAAATGGTAATTGGAACGCCATGCTTGACCTTGGTGACCTTGTGGCAGATTGGGATATGACACCAGCCATGCGCGGACAGCTTGATTATGCTCTGGCTCTTGCGGCAAGAAATCTCGGTATACGTGAGCGCGCCCTTGATTTATGGGCAAAGCTTGAGAATAATATGGATATTCCCAAGTATCAGCGCGCCTACGCCACCTATTTTCTTGCTAAGGATGCCGAAGAACGTCGCGATATTAGAGAAGCCTACAGCTATAATCTTAAAGCTTTAAAGCTCTTTGATGAGCTGAAAGAAGAGCGTTCGGACAGGGCCGACGAAGGGCGTAGAAAGGATATTATGGAAGCGCTTATGAATATTACCGAAGTTGCCAACAGAATTCCTGAGGCTTTGGAATGGGTAGAACGCTACAATCAATTTGTAGACACTACTTCGCCCGAATATCCCAGTTTACGTTTCCGCGAGGCGCGCCTTTACCGTAAGCTTGGCAATGCAGAAAAGTCTAAGCAATTACTAGAGCTTATTGTTAACGGTTACAAAGATTCACCCTTTGCCGCCGCCGCCGCCTCTGAGCTTTCCACCTTTGAAGTTTCACGCGATTTGCAAAACTTTATTCCTAAAAGACAATAGTTTTTATTTATTATTATATTTCTTGGGGGAGGGAAAAGAATTTGAAAAAAAGGTTCTTTCCCTCCCCCAAGAAATGTTATCTACCTACCTTCAAATTTTTCAAAAGGATCAGCGTACCAATACAGGAAATTAAAGCCTATAAGCTTTTGCAAAAGCCGTGCGAAAAAAAGCAACACCATGAAAATAAAGCCACTGGCAAGACCCAAAAGCAGCACAGGCAGGGTTTTTAGGGTGTCATGCAAGAAGAAATAAAAAGAAATAGTAAGCCCAAAACCCATAGAAAGAGAAAAATACATATAAACGCGTTTGACAAAATTGCTTTTATGCAATTTAGCAATGGGTGAGCTGGCAAAATACCCTAAAAGTGCAGGAATAAAGCATACAGCAACACTGATAAATTTCAACGCATTGTTCCAAACAAGTTGTATATCTCTTACTTGATAATATTCATAGCCCAAAAGAAGAACCGCAAAAACTACTGTAAAAACGGATAGATACACATACTTATTACCCATAAGATTACTTTTCCTTTTTTCCCATCCACATATGTAAGGTTTTAAATAAGGTGTCTGGGTCAATGGGTTTGGTAATGTGGTCATTCATGCCATGAGAAATACTCAATTCCTTATCCCCTTTCATGGCATGGGCGGACATGGCAATAATGGGCAAATGAGCAAATTTTTCTTGCTCGCGTATGCGCTGTGTGGCGGTGTAGCCGTCCATAACAGGCATTTGAATATCCATAAGTACGGCGTCATACGTATTTTTTTCGAGCATATCCAAGGCTTGTTGGCCGTTTTCGGCAATATCCAAGGTAAAGCCGCCTGACTGCAAGATTTCTTGCGCCACAAGCTGATTGATTTCATTGTCTTCCGCTAAAAGTAAATGCCCCCCTTGCACGGCGGGAATGTTCTCTTGCTCTGCTTCTTCGGGTAAAGCCTGCTCTTCATACACAACATCCTCAGGCGCCAGAGGAAAAATAGCCGTACAAAAGAAGGTAGAGCCTTCACCAACTTCACTTTCTACCCAAATACTGCCTTGCATAGCCATGACAATACTACGCGAAATAACCAAGCCAAGCCCTGTACCGCCGTATTTACGCGTCACTGAGCTGTCCGCTTGCGAAAAAGCAGAAAATAGGCGCGACATTTGCTCAGGGCTTAAACCAATACCCGTATCACGCACAGCAAAGCGGCAATACAATTCACTCTCATTATACAAGCCCTCTACAGTCAAAGAAACCGAACCTTGAGCAGTGAACTTGATGGCATTGCTCACAAGGTTAAAGATAACTTGCTTCAAACGCAAAGCATCGCCCAAAAGCACCGTTGTAGCGTAGTCGCCAGCGTCCACATGAAAGTCTAAACCCTTTTCCTTACTCATATTTTCATACAAGTCTTTGGCATCTTGGCAAATGCTTTGCAGGGTGAAAGGATTGGATTCCATTTCCAATTTACCGGCTTCAATTTTGGAAAAATCCAAAATATCATTGATAATGCGCATAAGGTTCTTGGCAGAAACTATACTTTTATTCACATACTTTTCTTGCACATCATCCATAGAAGTTTGCTCTAAAAGATGCAAAAGCCCCAAAATACCGTTCATGGGCGTGCGGATTTCATGGCTCATATTGGCCAAAAACTCACTCTTTGCCTTGGTGGCTTGTTCTGCAATCTCCTTGGCATCACGCAGGCCTTGCTCATTTTCGGCAATTTCGCGCAACATGGCTTTATGCTCGCGTAAATCCGTCAAATAGGCAATAAGCCCTTGTTTTCCTTGATATGAAGCGCGCAATACCCGCGCATCTACGGGAATTTCTTCTTTAGTGAGAGCGTGCTGACAAAGCACTTCCCCTTGTGACGCACCATAGGTCAAGCCCTCTTGAATCATTTGATTCAAAAGTTCCATGGTAGGCGTACCGTCGGGCTGACATTCGGGTAAGGTGCTGTAAATATTTTCTATATACGCCTCTCTGGAATCAAAGCCAAAAGTGGTTGCTCCCTCAAGATTGGTATATACAACCCTGTGATTTTCATCCCAAAAAAGCACACAAAGAGGCAGTGAATCCAACATTAAGGTATGGCGCAGCTCGGCTTCTTCCACAAGCTTTTGCGTGGCTTTCAATTCGCGCAAATCCCGCGTATAACCCGTCACAATGGGCTCATTTTGATAATAACTGCGAATAAGGGTGATTTCTGTGGGAATACACTCACCGTCAAGTTTATTGTGCATCCACTCAAACTTACAATAGCCGTCATTAAAGGCCGTGGTGATTTTCTCCAAAGCCGACTCACCAGAAGGTCTGCCGTCAGGCTGGAACTCCGGCGAAAGGTCAAAAAATCTGTCCAGATATTCTTGCTTATCCTTTAAGCCAAAGAGTTTGGCGGCCTCTAAATTACAGTCAATATTATTGAAGTTTTTATCCCAAAAATTGGCACATAAGGGCGTGGTATCAAGCATAATACGCGTACGCTCTTCGGCGGCTTTGGCCTTGGCTTCACTGGCTTTGATTTCGCGCAAGTCTCGTGTATAGCCCGCCACAATGGGCTCATTATTGTAAAAATTGCGAATAAGGGTGATTTCTGTGGGAATAGGCTCGCCTTTCAAATTATTGTGCATCCACTCAAATTTGCAATAACCGTCGGTGAAAGCCTTGGTGATATTTTCTAAAGCCGCCTCAGCAGAAGCTCTGCCATTGGGTTGAAATTCTGGCGAAAGTTCAAAAAATCTGTCCAGATATTCTTGCTTATTGTTCAAACTAAAAAGCTTAACCGCTTCGAGGTTACAGTCAATATTGTTGAAGTCTTTATCCCAAAAGTTGGCACAAAGGGGCGTGGTGTCCAGCATAATACGGGCGCGGTCTTCGGCAACCTTGGCTTTAGCTTCACTGGCTTTGATTTCGCGCAAATCTCGCGTATATTCCACCACAATATATTCATCATGATGCTTCACGCGGAATAAAGAAACTTCTGTGGGGATTTTTTCGCCGTCTAAGGTGAGAAATTCCCACTCCATGCGATAATGTCCTTCTTGCAACACAAGATGTAAAATATCTGACGCCAACTGTACGGAATTTCTCCCGCAAGGTTGGTGTTGAGGATAGATTTCTAAGGCTCTGTCCTTATACTCTTGCTTAGACTTGAATTTATACAAATCCAGCGCCGCCTGATTACAATCAATGACTTCTTCTTTTCTATTCCAATAGGTGATGCTTAAAGGCATGGCGTCAAGCACCAGTTGCGCCAAGGTGTGGTCTGTGTGAGAAAAAGAATCTGCATTGCGTATCTCGTTAAAATAACACGCTATAACAGGTTCTCCCTTGTAGGTTAGGCGTACTAAAATATAATCGGCATAAAAGCGCGCCCCATCTGCATCTCTGTGTTCCCATAAAAAGGTCATAGAGCCTTTTTCAAGAGCCTCATTAAAATATTGTTGGCGTAATTTTTGGGATTCTTCACCGTTGGGCTGCATAAATGGAGAAAATCTTTCTCTATCTTGTACGTATTCTTCAACATTGTTAATTTTAAAATATTTAAGAAAAGATTTTGTCCCAAAAAAGGGTACGCCCTCTTTTGTCCAACAACTCAAGACTATGGGCAAAGCGTCTAATAAAGAAGCTGAAAATTCTGTGTCAGTTAACATATTCATTTGCATAAAAAACCACCCATACACTATAATATTATTTTATCCAAAAAAATACGTCATCATTATACCCAAGAATGTATTTAGTCCAAGGAAGTTCCAGAATCCGCCTTAGAAAGCCAATAATATAATACTTTAAATAAATTTGCCGTATCAATGGGTTTAGTCGTATGGTCATTCATTCCCGCTTGAAAGCTTTTTTCTCTGTCTTCATCCATAGCATGGGCTGTCATGGCAATGATGGGAATGTGTGCAAATTGCACGTCTTCACGCAATTTTCTTGCCGCGCTCAGACCGTCCATCTTGGGCATTTGCACATCCATAATAACAAGGTCGAATGTTTCTTTATACATAAATTCGCACCCTTCAACGCCGTCGTTGGCAATGGTGACCACAAGCCCCACTTCTTCAAGAATACTTTGCGCAATCATTTGATTAACTTCATTATCTTCCACAAGAAGCACCTTTTTGCCGCTGAACTGCGTGCGTAAAAGCTCTTCAAAGCCTTGCTGGCACAAAACGGTATTGGGTTCAAATTTCGACCCTAAGATATTCACAAAAGAATCATACAATACCGACGCCCCCAAAGAATCTACCACCGTACACACATGGGCAAAGTCAGGCTTAGTGTGCTGTGCATAATACATAATGGGTATGGCATTAAAATAGGCATCGTTATTTTCTAAGGCATTGCCCACAAAAGAAATATCGCTGAATTCTTCATGAATAATAATAAGGTCTGGCGTTGTCAGCCCGTCAATATGCTTTTTTAAAGACAGCGTATCTTCAGCAAAAGTCACGCGTGAAAAGCCCAAGGGAGACAAGGTTTCTTGTAAAAGAGCAAAAGCTTGCGCGTGAGGAAAAGCGGCAACAATATGTATTTCATTAAGAAATTTGCTGACACGCTCGCTTTTTTCTTTTTTCTTCCCAAGGCGACAAGTGAAATGGAATGTGGTGCCAAGCCCTTGTGTGCTTTCACACCAAAGCTCGCCGCCCATAAGCGTGGTTAAGCTTTTGCACAAAGCAAGCCCAAGCCCTATGCCGCCATAGCGTCTGGTGCTGGAAGTGTCTG
>CAYJFR010000094.1:0-8436 GCA_964369335.1 uncultured Desulfovibrionaceae bacterium
TTGAGCATTTTGCCAAGAGACTCTTGAGGAGAGCCAAAAAGGCTGGTGGCTAATTCCCACCCAAGTACGCAGACACGGCGGCGCTCCGTCACATCTTGAGCATTGAGTAAACGACCAGCCACAATATTGGCGGCATAGGTGTCCCAGTAATATTCATCAACACCGTAAAAATAGGTAAAAACGGTGGTGTCTGCCTGACGAAAAGAAAAGCTTTCCGTACCGCCTAAAGTTGCGCTCACTGTGGCTACACCGGGGATACTTCTTAATGATTCAATACTTTTGGGATAAAATTCGCGTTGTGGTTGCCCTACGTGAGATCTATCATCCATACTCACTTGAACAATGTTCACGCCGCCCATAAGCACCATATCTTGACCGATATTGTAGCGAATTTCTTGACCTAAGACGGCAAGGGCGATGAAGGCGGTAATACCAAGGGCTATGGAAAAAATAACACCAAAGCCACGTTGACGAATAACTTGACGCACGCTAACGCGTATAAGGTCTGCGCGTGATATCATAAATAAACCTTATTATATTTTTGTCATGTGGCTCACTTTGCCACCTTTAGTTACAAGGTATCTATAGCCATGCCAATCAATATGCCATAGGGGGATGGTTTGGAGGTAGGTTTTTAAAAACATGCCACAGCTTAAGAAAAAGGCTTGTATCCAAGCAAAGGCAGGCGTTTTTTGAGGAAGAAGCTCACGCCATGCCAGAACGATGGATATTAAGGTCACAAGATGCACGCAAGCTAAAACACTGCCCCAACCGAGACTATGCGGAAGTATGTTTATGAGTCCACCTAAGATATATAGGCATGAAATAGCAACAGGCAATGTCATAAGGGCGGCAAAAAAACCTAATAAAAACCATTGTGGCATAACACAGAACTTTAAAAAGAGCACTTGTCTTTGCATCCACGCTTGCCAAACGGGTAAAGAATGGTTTTTGGCTTCTGTTTCTAAGATAGCGAGGGGACACAGCTGAACATGTAAACGCCTTTGTAAAAGCATGGACGCCAAGGAACAGTCATCCACCACATTATTTTTCCAAAAATCTGCAATGTTATGTTGTACAAAGACCTTACGGGCTATGGCCATGGCGCCGCCCCAAGGCTGTGTAAACACCGCCACCGCTTGTAAAAAGCGCATAAGTAAAACAGATATTTGATAGGCGAGGGTGACTCTTTGCGTATCTTGCGCCACCACATTATGGTAGCCTGTGGTAAAACCTGCTTCATTGTTGGCAATGGGGAGCACAAGTTCACGTACAAAATTACTTTTTGCCATATGTGTACTGTCGCAAAAAACATACACATCCACCGTATCACCAAGGTGTTCAATGGCTTGTAAGGTGTTATGATTTTTTTGCCCGCATTGTGTTGCCTCACCTGCTACTACACATTGTAGTGTGGGGTAGGGCTGTTGTAAGGTTTGCGCCAAAGCGTATGCAGGGTCATTCTTATCCGCTGTCACAATGACAGGCGTAATATGAGGATAGTCTTGCTCTAAAAGAGAGGCAATGGCTTGAGACATGGCTGGATGATTGCCCGCTGCAGGGATAATCATACCTACGCGCGGTAAGTCGTGGGCAAATTCGTCAGAAATAGATTCTTTTGAAGAAGGTGTTGCCACGCCGTGAACACTTGGTAAAATAATGTTTCTGGCACCACGCCATAAACCATAAAGAAGCGCACATTGCAGACAGGCTGCTATTATCCATAGTAACATATATAAATCCTATAATGGGCGGCAATGGTCGCCAAGAAGAACGTTTTGTTGTCTTTCACCTTGTAACTTTACGGTAAAGCCATTTTTTGTTTTAACTTTGCCTTTTATGGACGTAGCACTTTCAAAATATCCTTTAAAGCTGTGACCGGACTTGTGCTTTAAGCTGAGTAAGCCTTGAATATCCTTAGTTCCTTTAAAGTGATAGACATCTTCATCTCCATTTTTCAATCGTAAAATAAGTACGCCCTGTACATTACCTTGAGGGTCAAGGCATACGCCAGCCTTATAGGTTGAAGTATAAAGAGAGCCTGACCAAAGCTCGCCATAAACGCTTTCTTTTGGGGTATGGTGAGTTTGAAGATTTTGTGTTTTTTCAGCCCAAGCCATGGAGCTTAGGGAACAGACAAAGAAGAGTGTCGCACATATTTTTCTTATATGCAGCATATATATCCTTTTTTTTGATAATGTATTGTATTATTTATGAATAAATAATGAGTATATGGGGTATGTACATTTTTTACGTTTTCTTTTGCTTGTTATTTGCGCTTAAGAGGCGTAAAGTTTTACCGCTTATACCATTCCCCCCCCCTATAATGCAACCAAACTTTCTTCCATAATTTTTTATGCGCAATGGTTTATACGCATTTTCCTTAAAAAACATGGACACAAGATAGCGAAATATTTTTTTCTCTTTCTATATTGCATAATTTATAAAAATCATAGTGTATTGTGTGTAATTAACTGACACTATTTTATATTGCTAACAAAAATACCTTTGCAACATGCTGCCTTAACGTTGACATTTCTTAATAAACGCCATATATGTATGGAGCAATTCCCTTTGTTTTCGTATTTTTTTATCCCATATATTTGACGTTTGAACGTGCTTCTTTTGTAAAGATTTTCTCCACCATCGAGGTTGCGTATGAGACTTTCCAAAGTTCTTTATGGTATCATGCTGTGTATAGTTATACTTTTGACGTATTTTCGCGCTGTTGGTGTTGTAGAGAGCAATACAAAAAAAGTACAAAATTTAGCGGAAATTTACGCCGAACGTATTCAAAATGTCATTCAGGACGTAGAAACGAATATTAAGCACCTTGAGGGCTTTTTTAAGCTCAAGCACTATTACTTCAGTCAACAAGATTTTGAAGAAATATCAAGTTTTTTGTTTAAAAAAGAATATTTTATTCTTATGTCCTATCAGCCTAGCGGTATTATACGTTATGTCTATCCATCAGAGCCTTTTCAAGGGTATATAGGCGTGAATCTTTTGGAAGATGAAAGCACCAAGGGCGAAGCCCTTTATGCAAAAGACAGTGGCAATACAGTTTTTGTAGGGCCCACCAAGGTGATGGACTATGAGGGCATTATAGCGCGTCGTCCTATAATGGTAGAAAGAGAAGATATGTCCTATTTTTGGGGCTTTTTAACCATTGCCTTTGATGCGAAAAAGCTCTTGACTGATGTGGTAGAAGTGGAGGCGCTTGATAATTTTGATTATGGATATAGTATAGACACATTGTATCGCGGAAAATTTGTTACAACACTACAAAGCAAAGAGTTTGATTCTGAAAAAGCCTATAAATATGAATTTACCGTTGGGGAACAAACATGGGCTTTGCATCTGTATTATAAAAAACTCTTTTATGAGCTTTATACTTCTGTGGCTTTCTTTTTTGTCCTCTATTTTATTATAGTGACATGTATTTATTTGCTTATTCGTAAATATGAAAGTAAATCTCTTCACTCTGAAAAACTTTCTTATACGGATGCCTTAACCAAGGTCTATAATAGAAAAATGGCAGAAGAGTATATGGAGCTGCATAAAGACGATATTGAAAACGGTTTTACCATTTTTTATATTGATTTAAATGATTTTAAGCCTGTTAATGACACGCATGGGCATGAAGTGGGCGATCAACTGCTCATTGCTTTTGTAGAACGTACTAAGCATAAATTTAAGCAAGATACAAAGGTCATTCGTATGGGCGGTGATGAATTTGCTATTATTATTAACGAGTCTTTGAATGAAGCTGCCTTAAACTCCGTCATTACACGTATTGACACTCTTTCTAAGGATCCTTTCTATTTAAATGGTTTACGAGTGCAAATTTCTTCAAGTATTGGCTATGCCGAGTATCCTAAAAATGGAACTACCATGACGGAACTTCTCGTACTGGCTGATGAAAGAATGTACGCATGGAAAAAGAGGGTCAAAGCGGAAAGAGTCGCCCAGCAAGAAGCAACTCAGCAAGAAGCAGCTCAGCAAAGCGAAGTCCCGCAAAGTGCTTAATAAAGCTTAGCGTTCAGCTATGTTACTCTTTCTTTGCGGGTATACTGCCAAGACCAATACCAAGAAGAATAAGCGTACCGGCAAGTATAAGCTGTGTGTCTATACTTTCATCAAGAATATACAAAGAAAAAGCAATGCCTACAATGGGCGTTGCTAATAATCCTAGGGATGTGACCACAGCAGAAAGGTGACGGTTGACCACCGTCATGGCCCAAAAACCAAAAGCTGTTCCCAGCAGGCCACTGTATGCTAATTGCCAAAGGAGAGCAGAGGAATACTGTATATGGGGAAGTCCTTCCATATACAGAGCTAGTAATGTCGAAAGTATTGTTGCCAAAAGTAATTGCCAGAAAACAAGTTGAAAGGGTGTTGCGTGCCATGTCACAACTTTAATACCTACTATGGTAATGGCCCACGAAAAAGACGCCGCCAGTAAAATAGCATTGCCGAGGGTTTCAGCTTCGGTAAGTGCTGTACTTTCTAGAGGATTAAAAAGCACCAATATGCCGATAATACCTAAAATCACTCCCAAAATTCTATATTTCTGTAAGGGTTCACGTAAAAGAAATATGGCTGCCGGTGTCACCCATAAAGGCGTTGTATAGCCTAAAATAACCGAACGTCCCACAGAAGCGTATTGTAAGCCCACCGCCATAAGCGAAGCAAAAATTGTCATATGAAAAACGCTGACCACAAAAATAGCAGGCAAGTCTCGCTTTTGAGGGAAGATATATTGTTTTGTGGCTAGTTGTAAGAGTAGCAAGGCTAGTGCCGCAATGCAGGAGCGTAAAGCATTGGACCAAAAGGGCGGTATAGAAAGGACTATGAGCTTGGTCACTGTCCAGTTGATTCCCCAAATAAGTATAACAAGCACAAAGAGTAAAAATGCGTTTTTTTGTGTCATGATGAGCAGCTCCTTATCAAGCTATAAAACTCCTTGCGAGGGTAGCGCATCATGAAATGCAAGTAAAGCTTTGAGGTAAAATACCTTTTCTATTTGACATTCGTGCAAAAAGCCTTATTTTCTTGTATACTCCTAATCTTTTCAAAAGTTTTCTTTTCCCCTATTTCGATAGCTTCTTACAGAAGGGTGTCTTTATGGTTTCTACAAAGATGTCTACCTCATTTGACAGCGTGAGTATGTTGCAACGTTTATATGGCAAAACTCCCTGTCCTTTATGCTGTGTGTCAAAGGACGGTGAGTTCTTATACGCTACAAAAACGTTTTATCAATTTTTCGGTGCAGACACCCTTGAGCAATGCTCACAGCAAGCCTTATGCAGTACAGAAGCTTCACAGCATACACCAAAAAATTTCATAGACACACTAGTTTTTTATTGTAAGCAAACCTTGCAAAAAGGTTTGAGCCGCTTTTCATGGTGGCATAAGATGCGTGATTTCAGTGAAATATGCGCACATTATACGCTGACCTTTGTTTCTTTAGAAGACGAAAATATCTTTGTTTTGCGCATAAGCGCCATAGAAGACGCTGCGCAAGTTTCCGTACAGCAAAATGAAAAGCACTCCTCTTTTACTGATGTTATTGATAAAAGCCCTACGCCCATTGCTTTATGGGGGAAAGACAGAATAATGGAGCATTGTAATGAGGCTTTTTTACTTTTTTTAGGCGTGGAAACAAAAGAACATTGGATGCAATATGCGCAAGAATATTATCCAGCATATCAGGTTAGTGGGGAAAAATCAGAAGCGCTTTTCCATGCGCAGCTAGAAAAAGCCTTTGCTGAGGAGTATACGTCCTGTGAATGGGAATGGCAGGACACTCACGGCGAACTTATTCCTGTACGGCTTTCTTTTTTAAAGATAACGTATGACGGAAAAGAAGTTGTTGCTATTTTTAACTATGATTTGCGTGAGCTTAGAGCCAGTGAAAAACAAACGAGTGACGCCAAAAAAACTATGAAAGCTATGCTGGATGGTATGCCTTTTGGGTCTAATTTGGTCAGCAAAAATTTTAGAATTGTAGACTGTAATACCACAGCCTATACTTTATTTGGTTTTGATAATAAACAAGACTATATAGATACGTTTCATACTCTTTCCCCTGAATATCAGCCCCATGGAATATTAACAAAAGACTATGTTGTTCAAATGATGGGAAAAGCTTTCAGCGAAGGCAGCGCGCAATTTGAATGGATGCATATTGATAGGTACGGTGCGCCTTTGCCCATGGAAGTGACTGCGGTGCGTACAGAGTACGATGGTGAAGAGATGCTTTTAGGGTACACTAAAGATTTACGTGAACTCAAAGCCATACAGCAAAAAGCTTCTTATGAAGAGCAGCGCAATGCCTTAATGTTTGAAAATATCCCTTTGTGTATTCTTTTTTGGAATGAAAAAAATGAGCTTGTTGACTGCAATAAAGAAGTTTTGCGCACGTTTAAATGTGCATCAAAGCAAGAATTTATACAATCTTTTCCCAAGTTATCTCCTGAGTATCAGCCTGATGGAAAAAAATCCATGGAGGCTGTAGATAAACATCATGAAGACGTTTTACGAGACGGTTATTTACGTTTTGAATGGCTGCATAATACCTTGGATGGAGAGCTTATTCCTACGGAAGTTATTCTTTTACGCGCTACGCTTGCGGATAAGAATGTAATTATTTCATATATTAAGGATTTACGAGAACTGAAAAATACGCAAGAGCTGGTTAAAGAAGCGGAGCTGCGTAATACGCTTATGCTGGATTCTTTGCCCATGTGTGTTCATTTTTGGGATGAGAATTTTAAACTTATTTATACTAATCTTGAAGGAGCAAATACCTTTGGCTTTGAGAGTAAAGAAGCTTATTTACAAAATTATCGAAAAACCATTCCCAAAGAGCAACCCAACGGCATAAACTCTGAAGCGCGCATGTTAGAACTTATAGATGAAGGCTTTAGTAAAGGTGTGGCGCGTGGGGAATATACGTGTATACATTCCGTAACCCAAGAAGAGATTCCGCTGGATCTATCTGTTATTCGTACCTCTTATCAAGGGAAACGTGGGCTTATAACTTATCTGAAAGATTTGCGTGAACACAAAGCCATGTTGCAAGAAATTCACGCCAATGAGCAAGAATTACGTGTAGCTAAGGAGTTAGCAGAGCAGAGTACCAAGGCAAAAAGCGAATTTTTGGCTAATATGAGTCATGAAATACGCACCCCCATGAACGGTATCCTAGGTTTATTGCATCTTTTGGAGCAAACACAGCTTGAGTTTACACAAGAAGATTATGTAAAAAAGGCTGTATTTTCTGCCAATAATCTTATGCGTATTATTAATGATATTTTAGATTTTTCAAAAATTGAAGCTGGTAAGCTAGAGATGGAGGTTAAACCTTTTACTCTGCGTACTTTATGCAAAGATGTTCTTGATTTATATCATCCTTTAAGCGAGCAAAAAGGCTTGAAGTTACAAGTCAATGAAGGTGAGCATTCTAGTCTTGTTTTGTTAGGAGACGCATTGCGCCTCAAGCAAGTGCTTTTTAATCTGGTCAGTAATGCCATTAAATTTACTCGTTCTGGAACGGTTACCCTAGAAATTGAAAGCGCTTTTAGGGGAGAGAATAATTTGCATTGTACTTTTGCCGTGCGAGATACTGGTATTGGTTTAACTCGTGAACAAATTGACCGTTTGTTTTCGGCATTTTCACAAGCAGATACTTCCATTACTCGTAAATACGGCGGAACAGGTTTAGGACTTGTCATTTCTCGCAGTATTATCACTATGATGCACGGAAATATTTGGGTAGAAAGTGAGTATGGTAAAGGTTCGGCTTTTTTCTGTACGGCAGTTTTTGATGTAAGCCAAGAACAGGTGAAAACTTTTGGTTTAGAAGAACGTTCTTTGGCTACGGTAAGATCAAGGCAGGTGTTTGGGCATTTATTGTTAACGGAAGATAATGAAATCAATCAGCTAGTGGCCAAAGAAATCTTACAAACGGCAGGTTATACTCTCGATATAGCAAATAATGGGCAAGAAGCTTTGGAATTGTTAGAAAAAAACACCTATGACGCTGTGCTTATGGATATTCAAATGCCCATTATGGACGGTTATACCGCCACCAAGCATATTCGTGCACAACAACAATACGCAAAAATCCCTATTATTGCCATGTCTGCCCATGCTATGAAGGGAGATAAAGAGTTGAGCTTGCAGCACGGCATGAATGATCATATAACAAAGCCCATTGAGCCAGATGTACTATATAAAACTTTGGAATACTGGCTTTCTCGATGATATAGTAAAGTACAGGAGTACGCGCATAAAAAAACTCCTCTCAAGCACATTTGAGGGGAGTTTTTGTTTTATATAAAAGCTTTGGCGGAGGCGTAAAAATTTCACGCCTGAAATTTACAAAGTGGCTCACTTTTTCACACGCACATGGCTCAAAATTTCATGCGT
>CAYJFR010000095.1:0-8373 GCA_964369335.1 uncultured Desulfovibrionaceae bacterium
GGGCTGAATTTGTAACCAAAAGTACCGCCAGCGGTATTTTGTACCATGACAAGGTCTTTATCAAATTCAATACCAAGACCAGGAGCGATCATCAAACCGTGCAAGTGAAGACCAATGGACTTAGAATGAATGACCAATTTGCCTTCATCATTCATAAAGCCATAACCTACGTCTGGCTCAATGGGTAAGTGAGGTTGACGCTGGGTGTAATAAGAACCTTCAGCCACAACCATATTGGGGTCATCAAAATATTTTGCTGTATCTTCGCCTTTTTCTAAGCCTTGCTCAAAATACACGTTGGGAGTACCAGGGTGGATTTCAAGGGCGTCAGGGTCCATAGCGTCGTGAACATTCATATATTCAGGCAAAAGTTCTAAATCAAACTTTACCTTTTCAGCGGCGGCGCGTGCATTGCATTCGGTGTCAGCACACACAATGGCAAGGGCATCGCCGTATTGGAATATTTTGGTGTCGTTAAGGATAGGACGATCCCAGCCGTCACCCTTATTGGTGGGGAAGGTGATAAGACCGGTAATGCGGTTTTTACCCTTCACGTCTTTGTGAGTCAAAACTTTATATACACCAGGCATTTTTTCAGCTTCAGAAGTGTCAATACCCTTAATATTGGCGTGAGAAACCTTAGCTTGAGCCAATGCTAAATGCAAAGTATCCTTAGGCATGCGCACAGCGGCGTCAGCGCCATACTCTGCCACACCTGTCACTTTAGCAAGAGCGCTTGGACGGGTGAAGTTTGTTCCCCAAATACGTCCGTCAGCAGGTACTTGATAGGTCACATCGTCCACAGTTTTTTCACCGCGCATAATAGCAGCAGCGTCCATAACAGCGTCCACAAGAGGCTTGTAGCCTGTGCAACGGCACACATTTTTATGAGTTTGGAACCATGCACGAACTTCTTCACGAGTGGGCTTTATATTGGTATCAAGAAGAGCTTTTGCGGAAACTATAAAACCTGGGGAACAGAAACCGCATTGTGCGCCGCCATGGTAGATCCAAGAATGTTGCAATGGGTGCAAATTATCAGGTGTACCGATACCTTCTAAAGTTGTAATGGCAGCATTTTCAGGAACACGGTTCATTTTGATGATACAAGAACGAACAACCTTACCGTCCATAATGACAGAACATGCGCCGCATTGTCCCTTACCACAACCAACTTTTACGCTGGTTAATTGTAATTGATCACGCAATACATCAGAAAGTATACCATCTTTTACAGCAAATACCTGACGAGGCATTCCGTTAACCACAAGGGTCTTCTTCAACATGCTTTTCTCCTTTTTGCAGCATAACACTATTACTTGCTAAAAAGTGCTCTTCTTGGTTTTATATCATGGCTTATGCTCAAGCTCTTTTGAACAAAAACTCAGCGAGACTTTTACCATTAAAAGTGAGCGCCACCAAATGCAGCGCTCACATTTTTTTATATAAACCTAGTACGCAGCTTCGAAAATCATGGTTACAGCAGCGTCAGTCATGGTGCGTGGGTTGGTAAGACCGCAAGCGTCCTTTTGAGCGTTTTGTACCATGGTTGGGATGTCTTTTTTGTTCACTTCTTTGCCATAGCGTTTGCCAAGCTCAATGATACCAGAAGGAATACCAACATCGCTTGAAAGTTGACGAATGGCAGCAATAGCTTTAAGAGCAGCGTCACGTTTGGAAAGTCCACAAACGTTTTCGCCCATCATAGCAGCCATTTCAGCAAATTTGTCTAAGTTAGCAATAAGGTTGTATTCTTCAACATGTGGCAACAAGATAGCGTTACACTCACCGTGTGGTAAGTCGTAGAAGCCGCCCAATTGGTGAGCCATAGCGTGTACGTGGCCAAGGCTAGCGTTGTTAAATGCCATACCTGCCATATACTGAGCGTAGCACATACCTTCACGGGCAACGATGTCAGAACCGTTAGCAACGGCTTTGCGCAAGTGTTGATAAATAAGACGGATAGCTTTTTCAGCAACAGCGTCAGTCAAAGGAGTAGCGGCTGTGGAAACATACGCTTCTACGGCGTGAGTAAGAGCGTCCATACCTGTAGCAGCAGTGAGAGAGGCAGGCATACCCATCATGAGCAAAGGATCGTTGATGGCTACGTTTGGAGTTACGCGCCAGTCAACAATGGCCATTTTTACTCTACGGCTTAGGTCGGTAATGATACAAAAACGTGTGATTTCAGAAGCGGTGCCGGCAGTGGTGTTAACGGCAACATAAGGAGGTAGGGGATTAGAAGATTTATCAACGCCTTCAAAATCATGGATTTTTCCACCGTTAGCGACTACAAGGCCTACGCCTTTACCGCAGTCATGGGAAGATCCGCCACCAAGAGTGATAAGGCTGTCACATTTTTCCTTATTATATACTTCAACGCCTGCATCAACATTAGCGTCGGTGGGATTTGGAATAGTTTTATCAAAAACGGCGTATGCCATTCCTGCTTCATCTAAAATATCAGTAACTTGCTTCAAAATACCGGTATTTACGATACCCTGGTCTGTCACGATGAGGGGTTTTTGAGCGTTCAACGTTTTGATACGGGCTGGAATAGTTTTAGCGGCACCAGCACCAATCAAGCTTACTGTAGGAATAAAAAACCCGTCAACTCTTTCTACGATAGCCATTGCTACCTCCATAACTGTTAAAATTTACAACTCTATAAGAAATCTCCTAAACGATATATATGAGTCCTATTCGCTCAACGAATTTTACCCATGATTTACCGTATAACATAAAATAAAATAATTCAACTAGGCCGAGAAAAAAGTATATAAACTCAGCACGGCGCTATGTATTACATGTTTTTTCTATATTATAAATAGGTTAAGAATGTTTTTTACAACTATGTGTTTTAAAACACAGCCTTGTGAAAAGAGTAACTACTAAAAATTCAAATGAGATAAAAAATTTTGGGTTAAAACAAAAAAAATACCAAGAATTGCGCAGACTATGTAAACAATTCTTGGTATTTTTCTAATAAAAACATTTTGTTACCTGTATACTACAGGTATACATTTTTTATTTCAAAAAAAGCTTTACCCTTTACCAAACGCGCATAAGGGATACTGACATTGCGCACACGACGTACAAAAACCGCCATGCCCTAAAGCAGCAATATCCTTTTGGGTCACTTCAAGACCTGCTAAAATACGCGGCAATATAAGCTCAAAAATGCTAGCTTTATGATACATCACACAGCCTGGAAGCCCTAAAATGTGCGTTTTTCCAAGCTTTGCCAATAAAAACATGGCTCCAGGAAATGTGGGCGCACCATAATTGACAATAGTAGCGCCCGTGTTGGCTATGGCCAAAGGAGTGCGATCGTCAGGGTCAACGGACATACCACCCGTCACAAGAATCAAATCTGCACCTTGAGTTATGTATTCTTGTATGGCCCCTGAAGTCATATCCACATCGTCATTGGTAAGGGTTTGCCCAAGAATGTTCCCCTCATAATGAGCCAATTTCTTTTTTAAAATGGGGCCAAAACCGTCTTGTATGCGTCCATAGTACACTTCACTGCCAGTAGTCACAATGCCCACAGAAGGTTTACACATGGGCAGCACTTCAATAATGGGCTTGGTGCACATAGCTTCTAATTGTGCGATTTTCTCTTCCTCAATGAAAAGAGGAATAATGCGTGTTCCACCAATAGCTTGGTCTTTCTTCACTTCTTGCAGGGTGTGTAATGTGGCCACAGCAACTTCTGGCAGACAGTTAATTTCCATAAGCAGCTGCGTGTCTATGTGCAGCAAGCCTTGTGTATCTGCCAAAAAATTAATGCGTCCTTCAGAAATGTCTGAAAAATGTATTCCTTGCCCGCAAATGGCATTGGCAATGCGTCGCGCCGCATCATCTTCGTGTAAAATGCCAGGACAGGGCTCATACACATACACATATTCCTTGCCCACGCGTAAAAGCACGGGAATATCTTCTTCCTTAATCACGTGCCCTTTGCGAAAAACAGGCCCTTTTCTTTCTCCAGGGACTATTTCAGTAATATCTTGACATAGCACAGAGTTAACAGCGTCGTTAACATGAATGGTGTGCAAAAAATCTTTTTTTTGTTTCATATACATTTCCCACACGGGTAGAAGTTTAACAAAATACAGCACATAGACGAAAAATCTCGAAAAGATTACGTATACAAGGTCTTCTAGTCAATATATTTTTTAAGAGTTGGACATAGAACAAACTCTCATTTTTATGTCTTATATATGTTAACATACAATAGTTACTTAATAGAATTCAATTCATATATAATAATTACACAGTAAATTACTATATAAAAGTGGACACTATATATTATATAAGCACTCACTTCATTATGCATAAGTACTCACTATCGATTACATACTTAATTAATATATTTACTATTTTTTTAGCATTATGTGAAAAAAGTATTTACGGTAAATTTTAAAAACCCCATTGACACATTTTTTTTTATACTATAATTTGCTAAAACCTCAGTTGAGAAGAGTTTGAAGTTATTAATTGCACAGGTTTTTATAGTAAAATTTTATATACTGATTTTTATTTTGTATTATTTTGCCTACGCCTTATGTCTTCTGTTTATTCTCACTGCATATTATAATAATTAAGTTGAAGCAGTATACGCTTCAAATCTATACTCTATATAATAAGGAGATGAGTATGAATAGAAGAAATGTACTTCGTAGCTTTGCTGCCATTGGTGGTTTAATAACAGTTTCTGGTTTAGCAAGCATGGCTTCTGAATCAGGTGAACCAAAGAAGATGAAACGCTTTGAACAAATGGGCGGTGATTTTAGCTGGAAACCACAACGTCTTGACCTTGAAGAAGTTTCACATTTAGCTCACGCAGCGTATCATCACAATAGCTTTGGCTGAGCATACGCAGTGCTTTATGCAACCATCGGTCTGATGGGCGAAAAATTCGGTGCTCCCTACTCTACCTTTCCTTTCAGCAGTATGGCTTATGGAAAAAGTTCTACCGCCGAATCGGGCGGCACATGTGGCTGTCTTATAAGCGGCGCGCATGTTATCTCTTTATTTTTCCCACCCAAAATAGCCATCCCCTTACAAAAAGAATTACAACGTTGGTATGAAGTAACAAACCTTCCTGTTTTCAAACCTACCCCTCAAGCCTCTACCACACCTGATGAAATAATTCCCACAACAGCAGGTTCTATTTTATGTCATATTTCAGTGGCAAGATGGTGCAGAGCCAGTGATTTTGCCTCTGGTTCACAGCAACGTATGGAACGCTGTTCACGCGTTTCAGCTGATACAGCCGTAAAAGTGGCAAGCCTTATCAATGCTCAAATGGACGGCGCCTTTAAGCCAGAAATGACACGCTCTGAAATGTATCAATCGTGTACAACTGAAGGCTGTCATGGTCCCAATAAAGACGATTTTGCCAATGCCAATTATAAAGGTACTATGGACTGTGCTCCTTGCCATGCTGGCGGAGATTTTGTTCAAGATAAGCGTATTGATCATCCATAAAAGCTTTTTATAAAACAGCATTATTATCCGAGTTTGGGTTGTATAAACTGCCTCTTCTACGCCCCAAACTCGGTTGTAAAAAAACAGCCTCTTAAGGAAGTTCCCTAAGAGGCTGTCGGTTAAAGGTGTGAAAAGAAGAACTATTTTATGATGTCAGTAAATTTGTTTGGATAAGAATAGTCACTTCTTCAGAGTCTACAACCTTGGAGAATTCTGTATACCCCTTAGCACTCAAATCTTGTGAAGAGCTAGCTGTCCAGCCTTGGTCTGAAAGATTAAAGCCGTCTTCGCCCTTAATATTCAAACTGCCGAGCACTTCATCCACATTTTCACCACTTACATTGCCTCCGGCTATAATGATTTCTATATTCTCTATATTGCCGTTATTAATCAGTTCTTTAGCCGCATCCATACCATTATCACCAGTTAATAATACATCTACAGAACCGTCAGCGTCTTCGCCGCCATCAATGCGCAGTGCATCCCGACCTATATCTCCAAGTTCAGACAAGTCCACTTTTATAAGGTCACTGCCTTCTCCGCCAAGAATTTGCGTATCATTTATATCACCGAGGATGAAATCATCACCGCTGCCACCGTCAAGCATGTCGCTTCCCAATCCGCCGTAAATAATATCATTACCTTCACCGCCATAAATGCTATCGTCACCACTACCGCCGCGCAGACCGTCATTGCCTTCGCCGCCATAAATGGTGTCATCACCACTACCGCCGTAAATAAGGTCAACGCCCTCTTCACCGTAAATGGTATCATCACCACCGCCGCCATGTGCCATATCCACAAAGGGGCGACTCAGCGCCGTAATATCATTGGCAAGAGCGCTGTCTTCATTATTGGCATCATTCACTATGGTGCTATCTTCACGTATGGTGCCATCTGTATTATTACCAAACATGAATTGTTCCATGGAATCTTGCGCTTGCTGTTGCAATTCTGCCGTACCTGCATGATTATCCTGACTTTCCACATGACCTTCACCAAGATAGATGGTATCATTGTATTGACCTGTTTGAACCACGTCATTGGCAACGCCCACGTCAATGGTATATCCGTCTTTATCATACGCATCTTGCTGATTAGCAATTTGCGTAGTTCCAGGAGATGGATTATGAGTAGCAAAACTGCCTTGCCAGTTGGTTACCAGACCACCTTCTCCATGAGGATTATTATCAAGAATAGTGATGTTATCAATAAGATCACCTTGCGAGTTAATATCAGGATTAGTAGGCGGTTGCGGAGTCTCTGGATCTTTAGGTGCTTCGGGTGTAGGGCTATTGATACTATGCTTTACACTATCACCGTCACTATCCACAAAGGTTAAACCTACGGGCTCACGACCTTCTGGGTTAACTTCGTAAGAAATTTCCCAATTTATGTTGTCAGGACTTGTGAGAGTCACATCACCTATAACAATTGTATGCAAACCAGTACTAGCATCATAGCTATATTCCACAAGATACAGATTATAGTTTTCTATAGCCTCCCAGCCATTTTCTCCCCATACAACGCCAATCTCAAAAGTAGCACCTGTATCAAGAAGTATTTTTCCAGGACCATCACCGCCGAAGTCAACTTCAAGCTGTGCTGTTGCTATATTACCATCTAAAACAGCCGTGCTTTCTCCAAGACCGTCTTGCGGATCATCATTTACAATGGTAGGGCCATCGTCTGTAATGTCCACGTTGATAGTTGTCTGTAGCCCTTCTGTTGAGTTGGCAGCTTCTTTACCATCTTGAATAAGCACATCAAATGAGTCAGCTTTATTTTGTACCTGATCGTGATTATTATCAGGCTTTCTATTGCCATCAACATCATTATCATGCTCATAGTTTTCTGTTTGTTCGTAGGTATAACTCAGCGTAAATTCACCTGTTGTAGAATCATACTCCAGATTTTCATCTACAGTAAGGTTACCATAACCAGACGTATTCTCTATGCTAAAATCACCACCCTCAGTGGGATGTAAAGAATAAGAACCATCATCATTCTGTTCCACTACAAAGGTAGTATCACCTATGGTAATCTTACCGCCATGCATAGACTCTGCTGAAGTGAAGATAATTTGACCAGAGTCAGCGGCTGGGTTACTGGCGTCATTGAGATTTTTATCACTAGTCGTTAAATCAACTTTTGTACCATCTGCAGAATCCATAGTAGGCGCATCATTGGCACCGTTGACGGTGACTGTGATGGTTTCCTTACTATAAGAGCCGTGTTCGTCTTGCACATAAATGTCAAAGCTTTCCGTCATTGTTTCGGGATTACCATTTTCGTCAAGACCAAGGTTCTGTATAGAGTCATTGTCCACAGTATAGGTATATTCACCTGTGGCAGGGTCTATGGCAAATATACCATACTGACCTGTTTGAGACGTGCTCAAGCTGTCGTCCGCACCTGTAGGAGCGTCAAGACCGTAGGTCAGTTCTGCGCCGTTGTCCACATCCGCACCCGTAGCCGTACCTGTAGCCACAATATTACCGTTGATATCTACGTCCATATCTTCGGTAAGATTTAGAGTAGCATTGTCAACTTCTAGCATAGGTTGGTCGTTAGTTCCTGTGACAGTAACCGTAATCTCTTGATCCACAAAGCCGCCATGAGGGTCTTCCACACGAATGGTGAAAGATTCCGTTCTGGTTTCGCCTGCGCCAAGACTGTCAGCGGCAGAGCCCTCACCTTGATTCAAGGTATAGGTATACTCATTGCCGTTCATGGTCAGACTGCCATAATCGCCTTGAGCATCGCCTTGTATGCTGTAGGTCAATTCACTGCTGTCATCGTCTACGTCGGTTGCCACAATAGTTCCCGTGGCAGACGGTGTGCCAGCAAATTCTGTATTGGGGTCAAAGGCCTCGG
>CAYJFR010000096.1:0-1133 GCA_964369335.1 uncultured Desulfovibrionaceae bacterium
AATTAGCTCGTGTCTTGACTGCTGGTGCGGATATTTTGCTTTTGGACGAACCCACCAACCACTTGGATATTGAAGCCGTTGAATGGCTAGAAAGCTTTTTGCTCACCTTTAAGGGTGTGCTTGTCTTTGTGGCGCATGATAGAATGTTTATGGATAAAGTGGGCACGCATGTATTGTATTTAGGCATGTCGCGTCCTTTTTATCGTAAGGCGAATTTTACGCAATTTTTGCAATTACAAGAAGAGTTGGAAGCGCAAAAAGAGCGCGAAGCCAAGAGCATACAAGACGAAATTAACCGTAAAATGGCTTTTGTGGACCGTTTTCGCGCTAAGGCAACTAAGGCGCGCCAAGCTGGTTCACGGCAAAAGATGGCGAAAAAGCTTGAAAAAGAATTGGAAAATTACCAACCAGAACAGCGCCGCCGCTCGTTAAATTTCAGTTGGCCCGAAGCCGCTCGCACAGAAAAAATGGTGCAAGGCGTGGTGGATGTGGATTTTGCCTTTGCGCAAGACGGCAAACGCCTTTGGCCGGCACTGTCTTTTAATATTTATCGTGGGCAACGCATTGCCTTGGTGGGTCCCAACGGGTGCGGTAAGTCCACCTTGTTGAAAATATTGGCAGGGCGTTTAGAAAAAACTGGCGGCGTGGTGCAAAATGCTTCCTTGGTGCGCTTGGGCTATTTTAGTCAGCATCAGCTGGATGTGTTGAACGCGCATGGCTCTGTGCTTGGAGAAATACGCCGTTTGTCTGACCCACGCACCACTGAAGAAGAGCTTATGAGCGTGCTAGGGCTTTTTCTTTTGGGGCAAAATTATTTTGAGCGCCGTGTGGATTCCCTTTCTGGTGGAGAAAAAAGCCGTCTTATGCTCGCCACATTATTCTTGGGGCGTTGCAATTATTTGATTCTCGACGAACCCACCAACCACTTAGACCTTGAAAGTCGTGAAGCTCTTATTACTGCTTTAGATGCCTTTGAGGGCACTTTGCTTATGGTGGCGCACGACCGTTGGCTTTTGTCGGAAGTGGCGGAAGAAGCGTGGGCTTTGTCAGAAAATGGCATAGTGCGTTATGAAAGCGGCTTTGCAGAATACGATGCGGCGCGGCGCGCACAGCTGGCAGAAAAAGATGTAAAA
>CAYJFR010000096.1:1143-3527 GCA_964369335.1 uncultured Desulfovibrionaceae bacterium
TCATATTCGAGCTGTTCAATTAATCCAGTGCGTGAAAAAGATGTAAAGTCTAAAGCTGTCGCCACTGAGCAAGCTTCTGGTGAAAAAGCCAGCCTGACGCGTGATGAGCTTAAACATATAAAACGCAAGCAAGCAGAAGAACGCAATGCGCTTTATAAGCGTATGCAACCCTTGCAAAAAAAGTATACCACAGCAGAAACAGAGCTTGAGGCCTTGATGCTTGAACAAGACAGTATTGAACAAAGTCTTGCAGATCCAGATATTTATGCAGACACTGCGCAGGCAACGCCTTTATTACAGCGTTTTGGAGAAGTCAAAGCGCGTGTGGAGGAGCTTATGGAGCAGATGGCAGAACTTGAGGAAGAGCTTGCGGTATTTGAGGAACAACGCAAAATGCTTTTGGGTGAGGATGCCTAATGACTAGCGTGCAAGGGAAAAATGTCATGGCAGAAGTGGAGTATGTAGAGGTTGTGGCAGGTATCCTTTGGCGTGAAGATCAGTATCTTGCCACACAGCGCCCTTTGCATAAAGTACACGGTGGCTTTTGGGAATTTCCTGGGGGAAAGGTGGAAGCAGGGGAGTCTTTACAAGATGCTTTAATACGCGAATTATGGGAAGAGCTTGCTGTACGTGTACGTCAATGTCGTTATTGGCAAACAGTAGAGCACCATTATGCGGAAAAATCTGTGCGGGTGCATTTTTTTCATGTGCACGATTTTTCCGGTGAGCCTCGTGGTTTAGAAGGGCAAAATATGCAGTGGATTTTGCCAGAACATGGCGTACATATGGATTTTTTAGAAGCAGATAAAAACTTGATTCACGCTTTATATTCCTTGTATAAGCGTCACGGTACAGCTTTAGATATATAAAGCAAAGACTATGATATACTTCTTTTCTTGATATTTAAAAAAAGTCGCTGTAAAATTGTCTTTGAAGTAGCTACAGGCTTTTTTTTACTTGGGAGATATATATGCGTACAGTACTTTGGGATGAAAAATATGCTATTGGCGAAGCCGAAATTGACAGCCAGCATAAAGAATTGTTTATGGCTCTTAGAGAGTTACAATTAGAGTTGTATGGCGTTGCAAGGCAGGATGTTGTAATGGATAAAATAAGCATATTACAACAGTACTGTCTTCATCATTTTAAGGCAGAAATGGCGTTGATGGCGCCTTATGCCGAACAGCTCCCTATGTATAAGGAGCACATGGCAGAACATGCAAAATTTGCTCAAGTGACGGTAGATTTTACCAAAAGAGTAGATGCGGAAGGCGTAGGTATTATTAAAGAATTGTGTGAATTTATCATCGATTGGTTGTTAAATCATATTATGCATATGGATAAAAAAACCTTTGATGCTATACGTGAATTGTCTGCCAAAGCGTAGAAAAATTGTTTTACTATTCGCTGTTACAATGCCTTCTCTTTGAGCTTTATATGATGCTTTTACTCTTTTCTTGAAGTTTCTAAAAAGTTTGCATACTCTTCGCAGTTTGTGGCGGGAAGCGTAAAAAACAAGCGATATACTTATTGGAGTGTATCATGAATGTGCCTCTTTGGAGCGATAAGTATGCTGTGGGTGTGCAAAAAGTAGATGAGCAACATCGTGGGCTTTTTAATCTGCTTCGAGTTCTTCAGTTAGAAAGCTATGGAGACATGTCAACGGAATTTTTACACAGTAAAATTCAAGAAATGCAGTTTTATTGCTACGAGCATTTTTGCGAAGAAGAAACTCTTATGGGGCCGTATAAGCTTGTTTTGCCCATGTATGAGGATCATTTGCTCCAACATGCGGATTTTTTTACAGTGACACAAGGTTTTGCGGCGCGTATTGATACGGAAGGCGTGGGCTTAGCCAAGGATATGTGCGAATTTTTAGGGGCGTGGCTTACTGCCCACATTTGCAATATGGATAAAGCGACTTTTGCCGCCATAGAAATACTTGCGCAGGGCAAATCTTTAGAAACTTGTGAACCACAAGAAATGTTACAAGCGGGAAAAAACGTGCGTTTCTTGCAATGGTTTCATGATAAATAGTTTTTTTTCTTGGAAAGGCTTGGGCTTTTTCAAGGTATTTTACTTTATGGAGAACAACAATGTCTGATCAACTTCGTGTAGCCGTTGTGGGTGCTACAGGTGCCGTAGGGCGTGAAATGTTAAAAACTTTACACGCGCGTAATTTTCCTGCCACAGAAGTGGTGCCTTTTGCCTCAGCTCGTTCTGCTGGTACTACTGTACAGTTCGGCGATGATGAGCTTGTGGTAAAGGAACTCAAAGAAGATGTCTTTGACGGCTTTGATATTGCAATTTTTTCTGCCGGCGGCGGTACTTCTGAGAAGTTTGCTCCTCATGCAGCGGCAGCAGGTTGTGTTGTTATTGACAAC
>CAYJFR010000096.1:3537-8184 GCA_964369335.1 uncultured Desulfovibrionaceae bacterium
TTGTGCCTGAAGTGAACGCACATGCCCTTGAAAAACACAATGGTATTATTGCCAACCCCAACTGTTCTACCATTCAAATGATGGTGGCTTTAAAGCCTTTGCACGATGCGGCAAGCATCAAGCGTGTGGTGGTTTCTACCTATCAAGCTGTTTCTGGCACAGGACAAAAAGCCATTGCTGAACTTGAGCAACAAGTGCGTCAAATGTTTAATATGCAAGAGCCTGATGTGGAAGTTTATCCGCATCGCATTGCGTTTAACTGTTTACCGCAAATAGATGTTTTCCTTGAAAATGATTATACCAAGGAAGAGATGAAGATGGTTCACGAAACTGTAAAAATTTTGGAAGACCCCAATGTAAAAGTGACAGCTACCGCTGTGCGTGTTCCTGTTTTTTATGGTCATGCTGAGTCTATCAATATTGAAACAGAAAAGAAACTTTCTGCAGCGCAAGCGCGAGCTATTTTATCTCAAGCTCCTGGTGTTCAAGTGTATGATAATCCACGCGAAAAAATGTACCCCATGCCCATAGATGCCGCTGGTGAAGACGATACTTTTGTAGGTCGTATCCGCGAAGACGAAACCATTGCTAATGGCTTGAATATGTGGGTTGTGGCTGATAATATTCGTAAGGGTGCCGCGTTAAACGCAGTACAAATTGCAGAAGCTTTGCTTGAAAAAGGCTGGCTTGGCGTTGAAAATCGTTCTGTATTTATTCAAAAATAATGCAAAAACAACGTATGATTTTAAGCTCTTCTGCGTATTTGGAGCGTATGCTTGAGGTAGAACGCCCCAACGCGCAGAAGGTCTTGGCTTTTTATGAACATAGGGTGGGGGCTATCTGTAAAGATGCCCGCCTTATGCTTGCGCCTTTGGATGACCATTTATGCCATAGAGGCGATGGGGTTTTTGAAAGTATTTCCTACAGAAAGGGACGACTTTTTCAATTGGATGCGCATATGGAGCGCATGCAAAACTCTGCCGCTGGGTTGAAAATGCAACCGCCTTGTTCTTGGGATGACGTGCGCGAAATCATTCTTGATGTGGCGCGCGCCAGTGAACAAGAAGACGGTGCCGTCCGTGTTTTACTAGGTCGTGGTCCTGGCGGTTTTGGTATTTCACCCACAGAATGCCCAGTGACAAGTTTATATGTCATCGCCATTGAGTGTAAAATTCCTTCGGCGACGTGGTATGAAAAAGGACTTACGTCTTGCCGTTCCGCTGTGCCTGCAAAGCAAAGCTATTTGGCAAAAATAAAAAATGCTAATTATTTACCCAATGTGCTTATGGCTGAAGAAGCTTCTGCGCGTGGGGTAGATGTGACATTTTCCTTTACAGAAGCGGGCTTTTTGGCAGAATCTGCTGTGGCAAATGTGTCCATAGTCAGCGCTGATAATACGCTTCTTTGTCCGCATTTGAGCAATGTGCTTTCTGGTACAACGCTTTCAGCCGCTTTAGAGGTGGCGCAAGATGTGTTGCCTGTGTCTTTTAAAGACATAACAGAAGAAGATATTTGGCAGGCTAAGGAAGTGCTTTTGTTTGGCTCTACGCCTCTTTGTGTAGGTGTGACGCATTATGAAGGGCGCGCCATTGCTACAGGTTACCCCGGTACTGTGGCAAAAACTTTGCGTGAGCGGCTTATGCAAAAACTTTGGAATGAAGGGACACCCTTTGCATAAAAAATTTTTGTAGGCTTGGTGTTGTTGAAGGTGTGTATTGTATAATATCTTCTAAATATTGGAGAAGGCGTTGTGGCTGAAAAAACAAATACAGATGTAGATGTGGAAATCAAAGAAAGCACGCCTGCGCAATCCGTAACATCCGCAAGGTCAACAACAACAGTAACAGTGCTTTTACTAGATGACGCACAGACTTTTGGGCAAGCGCAAAAAGACCTTTTAGCCCTTGCTCAAGCTTTGCGCACTGTGGGGGTAGAGCCGCATATTCTTTGTGCCAAGGGCGGAGCGCTTTTTGTCAAGGCGCAAGAAGAAAACTTTACCACTGTTCCTTTGCGTTTGGGTCTATTTGGTCTTGTGCGCCTTTTATGGCGTTATTCGCGTATAACGCCTTTGTGTGTGCACGCATTTTCTTGTTCTTGTGTACCTTTTATTGCAAAGCTTGTGGCACGGCGTCGTCCTTTGTCTACTTTGGCTTTGCATTCTTGTTATACTTTACCGCAAGCTCTTTCTCCTCATGCTTCTTCTAAAACAACGCCAGCGCGTAAGGTAGCGGCGTGGAAAAATATAGAAAAAATAATTTTGCCTTCTGAATATGCTGTGAAAGCGTGGGAAGAGCACGGGCTTGCCGCAAGCCGTACACAAATTATTTATATGGCATATGAGGAAAAAGATTTTGCGCACATGCCTTCTTTTACGCAACAACAGCGTTGTAACTTTGTGGTGTTCACCAATTTACAGCATGAAGAAGATTTAGACGGCATCTTGAAAAGCATGCTGCTTTTACAAGAACAGGCGCAAGAAAAATTAGCAGATACTTCCTCCGCTGAAGAGCAGACGAGCTTTCCCTTTGAGGTGCGCGTGGTGGGAGATGGTAAGTCTTTGGAAGGCTTTATTACCAAGGCGCGTGGTTTGGGTGTAGAAAAACACTTGGCTTTATTGGGTGAGCAAGATGTCACTGACGTTTTGCCTTATGCTTCTGTGGCAATTTTTCCACAAGCTCATGAGCATGAACATATATCTGCGCTCTTGGCGGCTTTTTATATAGGTGTACCTGTTATTGCCGTGGCGGCGGCGCCGTATCAGGAACTTGCCAAGGGTGAAATGTATTTTGTGCCCGTGGAAGAAACTTCTGTACTCCATACTGCCATGGCAAAACTTATGCAGGATGCAGAGTTGCGTAAAAAATACGCACAAAACTCTTTTGCTATGCATGATTTTGCTTCCAAGGCACGTCTTCAAAAAGATTATTTGCATGTCTATGTGGAACATTTTTCACGCCGAGGTTGGCCTACATGGTCATAAAAGCCTTGTTGTATATATTATAAAAAATAAATTTTGTGGTTGCATTTCCACAAATTAAACTCTTCTGAGATTATCTTACGTTTGAGCGTTAATACATAGGAAAAAAGTATGAAATGTAAAGTGTGTAAAGAGCCAGCAGTTGTTTCTTTGCGTAGTCACCATGCCGGTTTTTGCGGTCAGTGTTTTTTGAAGTTTTTTAGTGGACAAGTGGAAAAAGGTATTTCTAAGCAAAAATTGTTCACCCACGAAGACAGAATTCTTGTGGCACTGTCTGGCGGTAAGGATTCACTGGCTTTAATGTTGGAATTGTCACGTCAAGGCTATGATGTAACAGGTTTACATATTGACCTTGCCATTCCGCAATCCTCGCAAGCTACGCGTGCTGTGGTAGAACGTTTTTGTGAGCAGCACGGCTTTAAGCTTATTGTTAAAGATATGGCGCAAGAAGGGCTTGCTATTCCCGATGTAAAAGCCAAGTTAAAACGCCCCATTTGTTCCGCTTGTGGTAAAATAAAACGTTATTTCTTCAATAAAGTAGCTATGGATGAAGGCTTTACAGCTTTAGCCACAGGACACAATTTGGACGACGAAGTGGCGCGCCTTTTTAGTAATACTATCCGTTGGGACTTAGCCTATTTATCTGACCAAGGCCCTAGACTTGATGCAGAGGACGGATTTGCTTGTAAGGTGAAGCCTTTATGGCGTGTGACAGAATTTGAAACAGCCAACTACGCTTTTTTGATGGGCATTGAAAATCACTATGAATCTTGCCCCTATAGCCAAGGCGCTAGCTTTACCCAGCATAAGCATTTGTGGCAACAGCTGGAAGAAAATATGCCAGGGCGTAAAATTGACTTTTATCAAGGCTTTCTCAAGCGAGGCCGCCCTGTTTTTGCTCGCCATGAAGAAGAACAAGGCGTGACTTTACAACCTTGTGAGCGTTGTGGTTATCCCACTTCTGCGCATATGTGCGGGGTGTGTCGTATTAAGGATGTTGTGGCAGGCGAGTAGGTAGGAACTGTTTCTAAATAAATTCTTTTGCATTTTACCTGCATCAAATAGTATTTTTGCTTCAGTTACGTATGTCTGTATACGCGCCTTTCGCAAAAAAATATACTTTCCTTGGTAAAAACTACAAAAGAATTTATTTAGGGACAGCCCCTAAGCTTTGCCATACTCTTGTAACCAATGTTCAACAAGGTTTTCTAATGGCTTATCGTTAGTTTGCACAGCCCATGTTTTGGTAGCTAAGGCTAATTGCCGTATGCAATCATGGTTAGTACCGATTAAAATTCTTTCTCTTTTTGTACGCATTTGTTCAAGTATCTTTTTATCTCCAAGATGGGCGGCTGTGAGTGTCGTTGCATCGTAGTATTTTAGCAATGGTGCAATGTGTACAAGGTGTTTTCTAATTTCTAAAGCTTCCGACAACATATCTTGTTCTTCATAATAATTTGCTAAAAGTTCATAACCGCCAAGCCAAAGAGGTTCTGCATGTAGGCGTTCTTGGCAACCCTTAAAGTTAAAATTTTGGCTAAAAAACTGTGTAAGCGCTTTTTCCTTAGTTTCATTAATGGTTATATATAGTGTAAAGTCAGGGGTAAGGACGGGTACAAAGCCATCCTTGGCGGCGATGCGATGATAGTCAGGCATAAGGGCATTACCGT